>JANYBY010000340.1 GCA_025360565.1 Bacteroidota bacterium | reverse complement strand
GTCATGTTGGCAAAATTATACCCGATGTATAAATTACGGCTGTTGGTAAGATAATTAAAAGGCTTATTAAAAAAAGCGCCGCCAAGGCCAACCTTAAAATAAAATTTTTTCGAATTCTTTAAGATCATATTTGGTAAGAGTGCAATTGTATAACCAAACTCTTTGCTTTGAAAAGTGCCAAACAAAGCTTCAATACCTACTAAAGGATAATTATAGAACTGGTGCCAATTATCGGATCCCTTTAACTGAAATAAAAAATTAACACCGCTGTAGTTCACAAAATTTTGGTTGGGCACTCCCGGGTAATTCTGAATAATTGTGCCGTTACCGGTTTTAAATTCGGGAACAAATTTAGCCTTATCGGCTTTAACAGAATCGTTTTGCGAAAAAATAAATTGATTTAAAATAATAAAAAAAAATATCAGGCTCTTTCTACCCATTCAATAACGCCTTAATTTCGTTCAGCTTTAACAACGCCTCAACGGGGGTAAGTGTATTAATATCTATTTTTAAAACGTCATCCTTTATTTGCTGCAACAAAGGATCGCTGAGTTGAAACATACTCATCTGAAAATCACTTTCTTTTTTTGTCTTTAATTTTTCGGCGCCATTCACAAGCGGCGTTTCATCTATTGCTAATTCCAATTCGTGTTCTCGTTCCAGTTTCTTCAAAATAACATTAGCCCTATCTACCACTATCTTCGGCATACCTGCCATGCGCGCCACATGGATGCCAAAACTATGCTCACTTCCACCTTCTACCAGCTTTCTTAAAAAAATTATTTTGTTACCACTTTCTTTTACCGATACATTGTAATTTTTTATTCTCGGAAAAAAATTAGTCATCTCATTTAATTCATGGTAATGCGTGGCAAATAATGTTTTTGCCTTGTTCTTTGGTTGGTTATGCATGTACTCTGCAATGCTCCAGGCTATTGAAATACCATCGTAAGTAGAGGTGCCGCGGCCAATCTCATCCAACAGTACCAAACTTCTATCGCTTAAATTATTCAAAATACTCGCGGTTTCATTCATCTCAACCATAAAAGTAGATTCGCCTGAACTTATATTATCTGTTGCTCCCACTCTTGTAAAGATCTTATCTACAATGCCTAGTTTTGTTTTTTTTGCAGGCACAAAACTTCCTATCTGTGCAAGCAGAACGATCACCGCGGTTTGCCTTAGTAGTGCTGATTTACCGCTCATGTTAGGGCCGGTGATCATCATTATTTGACAACTATCATTATCCAAAAAAACATTATTGCTCACATACTCAACGCCAACTGGTAATTGTTTTTCTATTACGGGGTGCCGGCCTTCTGTAATATCAATTGCAAATTCCGCATTCAATTCCGGTTTACTATAATTGTTTTCGTAAGCCAATAAGGCAAATCCACTCAGCACATCCAGTTTAGCAAGCAGGGCCGCGTTAAGCTGAATGGGTACAATATAATCGCTAAGCGATGCAACAAGGTTTTCGAAGAGCTGATGTTCGAGCGCCATGATCTTTTCTTCGGCTCCTAAGATCTTTTCTTCGTAGGACTTTAATTCCGGAGTAATATAACGTTCCGCAGTGGTGAGTGTTTGTTTTCTGATCCAATCGGCCGGCACTTTATCTTTGTGTAAATGTGTTACTTCCAAATAATAACCAAAAACCGAATTAAATGCCACCTTTAAGGAAGTGATGCCTGTTTTTTCAATTTCGCGCTGCTGAATTTGTAATAAATAATCTTTTCCGGTATAAGCAATGGCACGCAATTCGTCCAACTCTTCGTTAACACCTTTTTTTATGGCGTTGCCTTTTAAAATATTTACCGGCGCTTCATCTGCCAATTCCCTTACCAATCGTTCTTTAATAATTATACATGGATTTAACTGCTCCGCTATTTTTTGAAGCGTGGTATTGTTGGAGTTCTTTGTGCTTTCGCGGATCTGTTCAATGATCTCGAGCGCTCGTTTTAATTGTGTTAACTCCCGAGGATTAACGCGCATTGCAGCCACTTTAGAAATTAAACGTTCAAGGTCGCCTACTTCTTTTAACATGGAAACCAATTCGAGCCTTGCATCCGATTCTTTTAAAAAATGATCAACGGCTTCCAAACGTTCGTTGATCAATTCAATATTTTTAAGGGGCAATGCCAGCCAACGCTTTAGTAGCCTGGAGCCCATAGGACTTACTGTTTTATCAATAACATCAATTAAGCTTCTTCCGTTTTCGTGATTAGTTGAGTACAGTTCTAAATTACGGATGGTAAATTTATCGAGCCATACAAATTTATCCTCATCAATGCGGCTTATGGCGGTAATGTGTTTTAAACGATCGTGTTTGGTTTCGTTTAAATAATGTAAAATTGCGCCGCATGCGCAAATGGCGTATTTTCTTTCTTCAATCCCGAACCCTTTTAAAGACTTTGTATCAAAATGTTTGGTGAGGGTTTCGTAACCGTAATCGTAAGTAAAAGCCCAGTCATCCAACGCGAATGAATAAAATTTATCGCCAAATAATTCAGTAAGCTCCCCGCGTTTATTTTTTTCGAACAGAATTTCGTTAGGTTTAAAATTCTGAACTAATTTCTCTATATAATCTACTGTGCCTTGTGCCACTAAAAATTCACCGGTAGAAACATCGCACAAAGCCAAACCTCCGTGTTCATTTTCTAAATGAATGGATGCTAAAAAATTATTTGTTTGATGGTGAAGAATTTTATCGTTAAAACTTACACCAGGAGTTACAAGCTCAGTAATGCCGCGTTTTACAATACCTTTCACGGTTTTTGGATCTTCGAGCTGATCGCAAATAGCTACACGAAAACCGGCGCGGACTAATTTGGGCAAATAAGAATCGATAGAATGATGCGGAAACCCTGCCAATTCAATATGCGAAGCCGAACCATTGGCGCGCCGTGTTAGTACAATGCCCAGGATCTTTGAGGCTTTGATAGCGTCCTCCCCAAAGGTTTCGTAAAAATCGCCCACCCGAAATAACAAAATAGCATCTGGGTATTTAGCCTTAATGCTGTTGTATTGTTTCATTAAAGGGGTTTCTTTATCCAGAGTCTTGGCCATAGGGATAGCCAATATACAAGTTTCACAGGCTATTTAAGGCTCTTACTTTTTAACAGAAGACTGAAAATTGTTAATAGAAAACAACTTTAAGGCTGCTTATTTAAATGTTTTTTTATAAATAGTTTGGCAACATTACTTGCACGATAACTGAAAAAATTGAGCAGGGCAAAAAACAAGAAAAAAATATCTAAAACAATTGTAGTTGTTTTCGGTTCCGGAAACAGATTGTTACCAATAGACCGCAAATAATAAATAGTGGCGGGAAGGGCAATTGCCATAGCAATAAAAAGTATAAAATAAGGGTATTTAACGCCGTACCATTTATTGGTAGTTCTATTGAAAATGATGGAAGCGAAATTTTCATACAGTACGGCGCATAAAATATCATCACGTTTTAGTTTTTCGCCAATATAACCCTCCACATGAAAGTTAGTGTTTTCAAGTACTATGTTAAAGTTAGATTTTACTGAAGTATTGCTTTTAG
>JANYBY010000298.1 GCA_025360565.1 Bacteroidota bacterium | reverse complement strand
TGCAGCCATCCGAAACAATAATCATATCGCATTTACTGGAACCAAAGAAGGTTTTTTTGGATTTTTTGATTGCATTGATGATACCGAAGTATCAAAAAAATTATTTGATACCGCCTGCGATTGGGTAAAAAAAGAAGGGCTAACCTCCATTATAGGGCCTGCAAATTTTTCACCTAACGAGCCTTTCGGTTTATTGATTGATGGCTTTGATACGCCGCCAATGCTAAGTACAACTTATAATTATCCTTATTACGCAAAATTAATTGACCAATACGGTTTTGTAAAAAAAGTAGATCTGTTTGCTTACAAGATAGAAAACGCAAGCGTATCAGATAAATCGGTAAAATTATCTCAGGCTTTTGAAGAACGCCTCAAAACAAAAGGCATTACCATCAGGCCTATTGATATGAAAAATTATAACCGGGAAGCGGAGTCTGCTAACGCTGTTTATAATGCCGCTTGGGATAAGAATTTAGGTTTTGTTCCCATGACAAAAAACGAATTTTTGCATTTGTGTAAAGAAATGAAAGCCATTGTTGATCCCGATCTTTGTTTGGTTGCCGAACACGAAGGCAAAATGGTTGGTTTCGCTTTCGCCATCCCTAATATTAACCAGGTATTGCAAACCATCAAGCGTGGCCGGTTGCTGCCTTTCGGCATTTTTAAATTAATTTTTGGTGTTAAAAAAATAAATAATATTCGCATAGTTGTTTTGGGAGTTGTTGAAAATTATAGGAAGTTGGGAATTGAGGCTTGTTTTTACGCCAAAATAATTTCGGCCTGCAGGGCTAAAAATATACAGTTTGCTGAAGCATCTCTTATTCTCGAAAATAACGAAATGATGAATCAAGGTTTGCAAAAAATGAACGCAACCGTTTATAAAACTTCCAGAATGTACATCAAGTCGCTTTCGTGATAAAAGAACCTGTAATAAACAATGTTCATTCCGCTAAGATCTTTGGAAGGCTTGTTCCTGTTGATTTTGTGACCCTTTTATACATTCTCATTTCCGCTGCTTACATGTGTTTTGGGGCACCTTACCTTCAAAACATGGGTTCGCATTTTGTTGTAAGAGCCGGCATACTTATTGTTATGTTTACCCTTGTTTATTTGCATAAAAAAAATCCCACAACATTCATTTCTTTTTTAAGGTACATGTACCCACTTATATTTCTGAGTTATTTTTATACCGAAACCAGTTATTTAAAAAATATTATTTTTGATAAAAATCTCGACCCTCTTTTTTGCGATATTGAAATTGCCTTGTGGGGCTGCCAGCCAAGCCTCGTATTTCCAAAAGCAATAACCCACCCGCTCTTTAACGAATTAATGAATATGTGTTATTTTTCTTATTACTGGCTTGCACTTATTTATTGTTTTAGCGTTCATTTTAAAAACAATGCGCAATCTTATAAAAGTGTTTTTGTAATTATATTCTCATTTTATTTATACTATGTTATTTTTTCGGTTTTCCCGTCGGCCGGCCCCCAATTTCATTTTGGTAATTCGGAGGCGGAATATCCGTATTTTTTTGGCAAAATAATGCATTATATTCTCGATAACGCCGAAGAGCCTACCGGCGCTTTTCCAAGTTCGCATGTAGGCATTGCCCTTATTTTATGTTACGAAGCCTTTAAATATCAAAAAAGAATATTTTACTGGATTTTGCCTTTTACCATTGGCATTTGTTTTGCAACCGTTTATTTAAAAGCGCATTATTTGGTGGATGTTGTGGGTGGAATTATTACAGTACCTATTTTTATTTTCATCAGTAATTTTGTTTACCGAAAACTGCAGCCTCTTTGTTTTAAGGAGCAATAGCAGATAACAACAACCTATTGTTAAATAACTCTTAAGAGATAAATTGGAGATTAAGAAAATAATTTTATCTTTATCCTTACAAATTTTAATATGCTTAAATCTTTAATCCTTTTATATTTTATAGTTCAGTCTGTATTTATTCAAGGACAAACAGATTCCATTGTTTTAAAAGGCGAATATCAGGGCAAAAGCATTTATTTTCAAAATCATACAGGTGCCAAAGAAGCCGGCTGTACCTTAAAAATAACGGTTAACGGCAAACCACTTGGCATGGGTAATCCCGATTTTGAAATTGACCTGGGCGCTTATAAATTAAAATTAGATGATCCTGTTATAATTGTAATTTATTTTAAAAAGGGCTGCGCGCCAAAAATTGTAAATCCTGAAGCTCTTGCCCCTTCAAGCACATTTGAAATTGTAAAAATGGAATTTGACGACAAGGGAGTTTTATCATGGACTGCTAAAAACGAAACAGGTAAACTCTCCTATAAACTCGAACAGTTTGTTTGCCACAAATGGCTAACTTTAGTTGAAATAAAAGAAAAAGCACGGGGCACAAACGAATATGCTTATAAACCTAAAATGTACTCAGGTAAAAACACCTTTCGCTTAAAGCAAAGCAGCCCGCATGCCGAACCGCGCATGTCTAAACCAATCGATTTTATGTCCAGCCTCCCTCCCATCACTATTGCCGACCTTAAAATGGGAAAAAAGTTGGTGTTTTCCGATTCTACTTCCTTTGAAATTTACGATAAATTCGGAACTAAAGTAAAAAAGGGCTTTGGCAAAATCATTGATGTGATGGACTTACCAAAAGACATGTATGATCTCAACTACGGAAACCAAGCCGAATCGGTTAAAATAGAAAAAAAATAAGCCTTTCGAACATCCACGCAGATCATTTTTACGTAAATTTCATTAGTTTCTTTCTCAAATCTTTTTATCGAGTTTTTAACAAAATTCTCTATAAACAAAAGAAACTCCAATTGTTACATTTTAAGGCTTTTTTTATTGAGATAAAAGCATATTTTTGCCATTGATTTAAGGTATGTTAAAAAACGTCATAATGTTCCCCGGTCAGGGGTCGCAGTTTCAAGGTATGGGGCAAGAATTGTTTAAGCAATTTCCCGATATTGTTGAGTCTGCAAACCAGGTTGTAGGTTACAACCTGGCCGAAATGTGCCTAACCAATACCGATAATCTTTTAAATCAGACTAATTACACGCAGCCCGCACTGTATCTGGTAAATTACCTTTCTTATCAAAACTATTTAAAGCAGGGCGGTGCACAACCCGCTTACTTTTTGGGGCACAGCCTTGGCGAATTTAATGCCCTGAACGCAGCCGGTGTTTTTGATTTTGAAAGCGGTTTACGCATTGTGCAAAAAAGAGGTGAGTTAATGTTATCTGTTAGCGGCACAAGTATGGCAGCCATAATAGGTGCCGAATACAAAGAGATAAAAGAAATTTTAGCAACCAATTTTGCAGATATTGATGTGGCCAATGTAAACACTGCCTCGCAAATGGTTATTTCGGGTCCGGTTGGTTCGCTCGAAAGATCGGCAGATTTTTTTGAAGAAGAAGGTCTGGTGTATATTCCGCTTAAGGTGAGCGGCGCCTTCCACTCAAGATATATGAACCCGATAAAGGAAAACTTTAAGCACTTTATTGAAAATGTAAAATTAAATTCTTGTAAGATTCCCGTAATTTCTAATTACTCTGCGGCTCCATATCCGTCGGATACTGACGGTATTTTAAAAAATATGGTTAACCAAATTGATAGCAAAGTAAAATGGTTACAAAGTGTTGAATATGTTTTATACCAGGGAGAATATAATTTTATGGAAGTTGGCCCCGGTGAAGTATTAACCAACGTATTAAAAAAAATAAAAAAGTAATAGTTTAAGTGAATTGTGAAGAGAAAGAAGCTTTAATACAAAGCTTAAAAAGAGATGTAATGCCCATGCCGCCTCAGGATACCGTAAAAGTTACCTTTGGAAAGGATGATATTTACAAGATAATCCCACATCGCCCTCCCTTTAACCTTATTTCAACAATAACCGCCGTAAATATTAAAGAAACCGTTATTGAGGTAACAAGTTACGTTGACCCCAAAGACCCAGTGTTTGAAGGGCATTTTCCGGGTATGCCTGTTTATCCCGGGGTTTTTCAAATAGAAAGTATGGGTCAGGCAGGATTATGTTTGGCATATTTCATAAAAAACAATACTTTCGACATTACACAAAACAGCCAGCCTGTGAAAGGATTATTTACAAGAGTGCACAATGCAGGGTTTAACAAAGGGGTAATGCCCGGAGATAACCTTACCATTCGCGTAAAGTCTATCGAGGACGATGATTTTATGGGACTCATGTCGGCGCAGGTTTTGATCAATAACGAAATTTATTCACACAGTATTTTAGAAGTATATTACCCTTAAAAAGTCAAAATGTTATGTTAAAAAAACGAGTAGTAATCACAGGTATGTCAATCAATACACCAATTGGAGATACTTTGGATGGATTTATAGAAAATTTATTGGCAGGAAAATCGGCTCTTCGCAATTGGAAAACATTAGATTCGAGCAAAATTTATTCTAAAGTTGGAGGTGATCTGGGTGATTATGATATCAATGCAAAAATTGATACGTACAAAGGCAAAATTCCCGAAGCTATTTTTAACCGATTAGAAAAATTGGGAAAAAAATCTCCATGGGCTGTAGCGGTATCTTTACAAACAGCTGTTGAGGCCTTTAAGGATGCCGGATATTTAGAGCAAATTAAAGATGGTAATAATATTGCAACAATTGTTGCAGGGCATAACTTAACCCAAAGATATACATTCGAAAACCATGAAGCGTTTAACGAAGATCCCGATTATGTGGAAGGCTTATTTGCGTTGTATGGATTAGATACGCATTATGTGGGCTCAGTGACCGATATTTTGCAATTACACGGCCCCGCTTACACGGTTGGTGCGGCTTGCGCAAGTGGTAATGTAGCTATGCGCTGCGCTGTTGACGAAATTCAAATACACGATGTAAATGTTGCCGCAGTGGTAGCACCTATTTTAGATTACTCACAATTAGATATGCAGGGCATGGCCATTTTAGGCGCCATCTCTTATAAATCATTTAACGATACCCCCGAAAAAGCAAGTCGCCCTTACGATACAAAGCGCGAAGGATTTGTGCCAACACATGGTGCTGCCGTTTTGATTGTAGAAGAATTAGAACATGCAAAAGCAAGGGGTGCAAAAATTTATGCCGAAATTCTGGGTGTGGAGTCTTCTTCTGACGGTAATCACCTACCTCAACCTTCAAGAATTGGACAAGCACGTTTAATGAACCGTTTATTAAAAAATTGTAACGTAAAACCCGAAGAGGTTGATTACATCAGCGCACATGCTACTTCTACTCCATTGGGCGATTTAACCGAATTGCGTTCAATTAAAGATGTTTTTGGCGATCATGTTTATAAATTAAAAATAAATGCGCCAAAATCAATGTTAGGTCACACTTGCTGGAGTGCAGCTACAGTTGAAACTGTTGCAGCTGTTTTACAAATGAACCGCGGCGAATTACACCCTTCAATTAATATTGATGAACTTGATCCTGAGGTTGATGTTGACGTTTGTCGCAATAAAAGAACCAAGCACAATGTAAATATTTTACTAAAGAATTCTTTTGGCTTTGGCGGATTAAACAGTATCAGCTTAATTAAAAAGTGGACAGGGAAGTAATATGAAAATTTTTATCACCGGCGGTTCAAGAGGAATTGGTTATAAAACCATGATGATGGCTTTGGAAAGAGGTCATGACGTGGCATTTACCTATAATAACCCCGATACCGACGTAAAAAAAATATTAGACGAAGCTAAGCGAATTGCACCAAACCAAATGTGCAAAGGTTATCAGCTCAATGTAAAATACAATGATAAAGTTGTTGAAGTGGTGGATGCTGTACTCGATGATTTTGAATCTATTGATACGGTGATAAACAACGCCGGCATCAACCGAAACAATCTTGCCTTTAGCATGACGGATGAGGAGTGGGACGATGTGATAGGCACAAACTTAAGCGGAACATTTTATGTAATGCGCGCCTTTTTACCTGTTTTTTTATCAAATCGTAAAGGCCGTTTTGTAAACCTTTCATCAATCGCCAAAGATGGTTTATCGGGCCAGGCAAATTATGCAGCAAGCAAATCGGGTTTAATAGGTTTGTCGCGCACCATTGCAAAAGAATACGGACAAAAAGGAATTACCTGCAATGTAATAGCACCCGGCATGTTTGAAACGGATATGGTAAAAGAAAATTTAAGCGACACCCTAAGGGGTTTCTGGGTGCAACACTGTCCGGCTAAAAGATTGGGGCACCTTGAAGAAGTAGCCGAAGTTATTTTATTTGTAGGCTCTGATGCGGCCAGTTACGTTAACGGACAAACCATAGAAGTTAACGGTGGGTTAGATTGGGCGGATTAATGGGACAGAAAATTGCGATGACCTCAATTGCCACGACCCGTTTGCAAAGACCTTGATTGCCACGACCTTGATTGCCACGACATTCAGTTGCCACGACCCACTTTCCACGACCTTCAGGTCGTGGGTGACAAAAAAAATAGTAGAAATAGGCTTTAGCCTAAAAAAATAAAATGCCCTACACAAAAGTATTGATACACTATATTTGGGCAACCAAAAACAGGGCTCACTCAATTACAAAAGAACTAAAACCCCTTCTCCTAAAGCATATCAAGGAAAATAGTATAAAAAAAGGGATCTTTATAGATACTTTAAATTGTGTTTCAGACCATATTCATTTGATCGTTTCGCTTGGAACAGAACAAACAATTGCAAAAACGGCCATGCTCATTAAAGGAGAATCCTCTTTTTGGGTAAATAAACAAAAAATACTGAA
>JANYBY010000289.1 GCA_025360565.1 Bacteroidota bacterium | reverse complement strand
GAAGCGGTAGCCCCTGCAACACCACCTGAGCCAAGCGTTCAGGAAAAATTATTAATGGAAATAAGGGATTCGCTTAACCGCAAATAGTTTATTTAATTCAGGTAAAGTTTTTTGCCTAAATATTCTTCAAGGGTTGTTTGGCCGAGTTTAGGGGCAACTGTATCGCGTTGTATCACTTCCAAAAAAAATGCCATTTTATCGTAAGTGTTTTTATCAAATACTTTGATAAAAGGAATCCCAAATTTCATCAGCCACATTGGAATTGTTCTTGTTTTTTTAGAAGCGTCCACATGGTGTTGAATGATTTCATTTATTTGTCTTCTTGTATAAAGTGTTTTTCCGCCAATGTCCAATTCAGCGTCTTTCGCGTTTTTTGCAGTTATACTATCTACACAAATTTCGGCCAGATCGCCTTCGTAAATTGGGTTAGTTAATTTATCGCCTTTACCTATTGTTATCATCCTTCCCTTTTTCGCCATTTCAATCAGATCAATAAATGAGCTCATAATGGCAGGCGGTTTAATAATAGTAAAATCAATGCCCGATCTTTTTACGTATTGAGAAAAATAATGGTGCGTTTTAAAATAGGTAAGGTGTAAATTTTTTTCGGCGCCATGAGCCGAAACATAAATGAATTTTTTTACAGAAGCGGCTTTGGCTTCTTTTAATATTGCGGTGTTGGCATCAAGATCAATGTCTTTAAATCCGGGTTTGCTTTTATCGTTCAACGATACGCTTTTTCCTAATGAAGAAATAACAATATCAAACCCTTTGCAAATATCTTTTATGGCATCAACATCTGTAACATCGGCAATAATTGCATTGTTAACGTATTGTTTTAATTGATCTGCTTTTGATCTGTTACGCACAACCGCCGTAACATCGTAATTCTTTTCGCGCAGTTTGATCGCGATCTTCGTGCCAAGTTTTCCGGTTGCTCCAAATAAAATTACCTTGTTCATTTTTTATGAGACAGTTAATTTGTTTATGGCGGTTAAATTTAATCTAACCGTTTGCCGCAACACCGTAACTATTTCACAAATATATTAAAATGAATTTTAATCAATAATTACTTTTTTATTCAAGCTTGCGTTTACAGTGCTGATCCTTAAGTTGTAAAATCCTTTTGCGAATTTATTTACCTCAACCGTTGTATTTCCTTTGTTTGATCTGGATTCGTACACAATTTGGCCCAAAGCGTTTTCAATTACAACCTCATAATTTTCGTTAAACGATCTTAGTTCAATGTTCAAAATATTTTTAACAGGGTTTGGATAAACTAAAAAATTACTTGCCAGTATTTTTTCTTGTAAACCAACTGAGGGCCGGTTATTACTCACATTAGATTTTGAACGTTTTACCGAGGCGGCCTGCGAACTTCTTAAATAATTTGAATTACATTGCACACCCCAAACCGTTTCTGAACGCCAGTTTGCGGTAAGCGAATAAGTATTAAAGTTAGGATCGGTGTATGCCGTTGAAACCGAACTCAACGTTTGAATATTTTGCCAATTACCGTTTGCTAAATTATCTCTTCTAAAAATATAATTATTTAAAACAGGAACGGGTATCGCTTGCCCTTCTATCTGATAATCGTTCCAGCTGAAGTTTCCGGCATTGCACTGCATAAACATGGTTTTGTGGTATGGACTTTTCGTGCTCATAAATCCGCAACTATCCTTATAACTTATTTTATATCTCCATGAAGAAACATTTGGATCGCCGTTAGCCGCGTATAAACTTCTAACGGTATCTCTAAACTCGCCGTACTGCGCAGTCTTGAGCACTTTCCCGATTAATTGATAATTATTATTTGCGATATCTCTCCAAACAAAAAACGTATCCACTTTCGGCGAAGCGGTCATATCCCATAAAATTAAATTATTAACACCAACACTATCTACTGTTACCATACAAATGCTTGGTGTTGGCGCATATCCGGTTACCAATACATTGCCTTGTGCAATACAGCCATTATTTAAATTTACCGTAACTGTATATATAATAGGAGCCGCTTGAGCAATAACAGATGGCGTTAAAATAACACTGCTGGTTAATCCAACGGTGGGCGACCAGGAAACACCAATTGGATTAGAAGGAGTACAGCTCGCGTTGATGATTTGTTTTTGTCCGCACAATAAATTTAAATTGCCTCCGCTAATTACATTTGCCGGTAAAACGGTAACTGTAAAATTATTTAAACCGGGTGCCGCGCAAATGCCCGAACCGCCTACCACACTGTAAGTAATAGTTGCCGAATAATTTACAAGCACTGTAGGCCCAACCGCGCTGGTTGTATATCCGCCAGGCGCAAAACCTGTCCATGTATAAGTTGTGGCGCCGCCTCCGGTTAATATTAAAGAGCTGCCGCTGCATAAAGTAGGTGTGCCTGTTATGGATGGCGTAACGCAACCTATTTTAGAAAGATAGAGATCGGCACCGCCATTATTAGCTAATACGTTTGCACCAAACGAAACTCCGGCAGTATTATAATCACCGGTAACAAAAATATTTCCTGCGGCATCGGCACACACGCCATAAGCCCACTCATCCGTTGTTCCCACCGATTTAGCAGCCCATTGATAAACACCCGCCGAATTGTATTTTGCTACAAAGGCATCAATAGCACCAGGAAGTGAGTTGTTTAAGGTCGCGGTTCCAATTGTAATAATTGTTCCTGCAAAAGAACCTGCTACATAAATATTATTGTTTGCATCAACAGTAATATCGTCAACATATTCATCCCCCGCGCTATAAAGTTTATTAGCCCATAAAGGTGTGCCGGCCGAATTATATTGTGCAACAAAACCATCATAACCACCGGAAGCGGTAAGTGTTAAGTTTCCTATTACCAAAGGAGCTCCCTGATAATATCCATCAAAGCAAACGTTTCCTGATCCATCAACTTTTATTCCACCATAAAATTCTGCGCCGGTAGATCCGGCACCGCGTGCCCATAAAAAAGTTCCTGCAGCATCATATTTTGCCGTAAAAAAATCTATCCCGCCTACACTGGTTATAGTGGTTGTGCCAATAACCGTTGGGCCCAAAACAAGTGTTGGAGAAAAAGTTCCGCCAAAGTGCGGGTTTCCGTTTGCATCAACTGCAACGCCTCCCGAAATATCATCTGCGCCAACACCCCCTGTAGTTCTAGCCCAAACAGGAGCACCACCGGCGGTAAATTTGGCTAAAAAAACATCGGATTTACCCGAAGCGCTTGTGTTATTTAAAGTGGTTGCGCCAATGGCCATGGTTGTTGTATAATAATATCCGGTAACATACAAACAATTTAAAGAGTTTGAAAAAGCGCATCCTGAAGACTGCTGAGATCCCGCACCTCCGTATGCATTTAGCCATTGTGGAACACCGGCAGAATTAAAACAACCCACAAATACATCCGGATTTCCGCCCGCAACGGTAGTCATTGTAAGAGGGGCTACAAAAACTAGTGGACTGCTAAAATAACCTGTTGCGTAAACATTGCCAACGGGATCCGTTGCCAAACCGCTTATTGATTCACTGAGGGAACCGCCAATTTTTTGCACCCATAAAAAATTTCCGTTAGGATCGTATTTTGCAACAAAAACATCTCCGCCTCCTGAATTTACAAGGGTTACAGTGCCCACCAATATAGAGGCGCTTCCAAAATATCCGCCAACGTAAACATTACCGGATGCATCGGTGCAGGTTACATTTCCCACATCAAAACCTATGTCTCCTGCGCCTCTGGCCCATTGCCAGCCTTGTGCAGAGCACGACCCGGCGTTGGTAAAAGCAGTTCCTGTTAAAAAGACTACGGCAAAAATGACTTTAATAAAAAATGTATTTAGGTATTGTATTGTTTTTTTCATTTGTTGCATTTATTTCTTATTAATTATATACGTTTAAATTTCATCAAAAGTCAGGTAAAAACCTGGTCTATTTAACCAAATAGACGTTTGAAGTAACGAAATGGTTGTTTGGCTTAACGAAAATAGTTACGAGCTGAGGCAATTTGACCACTTTCCCGGCCGCAGGATTATTTTGAACAAAAAAAAGGGATTAGTTTTTGTAAATTAGTCCTGTAAATCTCTCACTCAACATGTTTATACGTCTGCTTTTTTATTTACAATTTATTTTGGGCGTTAACTTTACCTATTCTCAAACCCTCGATGAATCAAAACCGGATTGGGACAAAACAAAAACTTTTTTAATGCACCATAATTATCTGCAAGCTATTGATCTTTGCAATAAAAAAATTAATCTTTCGATTGTAAATAATAATACTTTAGATCACTCCTTGTTTTTAGGTTTAAAAGGCGTTGCTTATTTAGACACTATTAATGCCGATTCGGGAAAGTTTTTTTTAGAGAAAGCACTTGCCGAAGCCTACAGTTTAAAATACGATAAAAGTATTTTTAATTCGCTGCAAGGTTTGGGCAAATACCATTACCGAAATTGCAGTTACAAAACTTCCATAAAATATTTTCAGTTACTTAATTATTATTCTGTTACAAATTCCGATGTAGGGTTTCAACTCATTTCAAATTATTATTTAAGTGCAAATTATAATCTGTTAAAAAATTATCCGCTTTCGGTTGTTTACGCGCGCAAAGCAAGTTACACGGCTTTACAAACAAAAGATACTATTAGTTACATTAAATCTATTTTGGCAATAGGCACACAATATTTTGCCTTGGGAAATTCGGATTCTTCTGAATTTTATTGTGCTCTGGCGAATAATTTTTATGATAAATACAGCGTAAAAAATCCGGGCCTTGGGGCCGATATTAATAACTCCTTTTTAAAAACACAGATCCAAAAAAAGGATTATGATAAGGGGATCTATTACGGCAGGCTGGCCGTGGCAGATTGTATTAAAGACAACAACGCTCCATCATTGAATATTTTTTACGACAACCTTGCCATTTGTTTTTCAAGTAAAAAAATGTATGATTCGGCTGTTTTTTATTATGAGAAAGCGCTAGAGATTGAAACCACGTATAATTATGTAGATGAATACAAAGAAGACTTAAAAGAGCTCGTAAAAATATATAAAGCGGTAAACGATCCGGGAAAAGCCATGTTTTATATGCAGAAGTATATTGATGCTGATTCGCTTTATAAACAAACAAACGTGGATGTGGTGGATAGTTTAAAGAACGCGTTTGAACAGGAAAAAAATAAATTAACCCTTCGATCGGAAGAAAATAAATTAAAAGAGTTGTACACACAAAAACAAAAGTATTATTTGCTTATTGGTGTTTTGTCGTTGTTATTCAGTTTTCTTTTTTTCTATTTATTTTATACCCGCTACAAGATCCGTAAAGAAAAAGAAAAACAAAATTTGCTCATTAAAATTCAGGAAACCGAGATCAAAGCATTGCAGGCACAAATTAATCCGCACTTTATTTTTAACTCGCTCAATTCTATCCTTGAATACATCCGTAAATCGGAAAAAGAAGAGGCCATACTTTACCTCACCAAATTTTCTAAACTCATGCGTATGGTATTAGAGGCTTCCAACAAAAGATCTACTTTACTGATGGATGAAATTGAATTGCTGAGTTTGTATATGGACCTTGAGAATTTTAGGTTCGGGAACAATTTTAAATGCGAAACAGAGATAGAGAAAGGCCTCGACGTTCATAATATAGAAATACCTTTTATGATCATTCAACCTTTTTTAGAAAATGCTATTTTGCACGGCTTGCAAAATAAATTTAGTTTAATGCGCGAAAGCGATCAAAACTTTTCGGGAAAAGTGCACTTATCCTTTAAACAAAAAGATAAATATATTTTGTGTACCATTGAAGACAACGGAATTGGCAGGGCAAAAGCCGAAGAGATCAAAAAAAATAAATTGTTCAGCCACAAATCAATGGGCATGCGCATAACGCAAGACCGCCTAGATCTGCTGGGCCAAAACAAATGTAAAATAGAATTCATAGATTTGAAGGATGAGAAAAGCAACCCGGCAGGAACAAAGGTGGAAATTTTAATACCTATTATTGAGGAGTTTTAAATATGATAAAAGCGCTGATAGTTGACGACGAAATAAATAATTCAAATTATTTAAAAGCTTTGTTGCAAAATAATTTGCCTGAGGTTGATATTTGCGGGGTGGCAAGTAATATTAAAGACGCCATAAATTTAATTCGCGAAAAAAAACCAAACCTTGTATTTCTCGACATTGAATTGCAAACTGCTACAGGTTTTGATCTGTTAAGTCAGCTCGACGCCATCAATTTTTCCGTTATTTTTACAACCGCGCATCAGCACTACGCGCTACAAGCCATTAAATTTGCAGCGCTTGATTTTTTATTGAAACCGATTGATGCTGAAGAATTAAAAGTAGCTGTGGGTAAAGCGGTTAAACAGCAAAAAGATAATTCGTTCAGCAAAAACATGGATGTGCTTTTAGAAAACATGCTGAAAAAGAACGAACAGAAAAAAATTGCCATCTCAACCGCCGAAAGCATTCATGTTATCGAAATAAAGGATATTATTTATTGTCAGGCTGACGGGCCTTATACAATAATTTTTTTAAGTTCGGGTAAAATAATGAGCTCAAAACATTTAAAAGAATATGAAAATTTATTTACCGAATATGGTTTTTTTAGGGTGCAAAAATCTTTTTTAGTGAATATTGCCGAAATACGAAAATACATTAAGGGAGATGGAGGCCATGTTGTAATGAGCAACGGCGACAAGGTAAGTGTTTCTGAAAAAAAGAAAGATGACCTGATGAGCAAACTCTCTGATAAAATCATTTTTATTTAATTTTCCTGAACTACAATATTCAATGCCCCTTTTGAACTAATATTAACTTCTCTTTTGTTACAAATTACAATTATTGAATTATCAAACTCCTCAATGGTTTTGATCTGAATATCGGCCCCAATAATAAGTTGATGCTTTTCTAAATATTTTAAAAATACTACTGAATGATCTGTTACACCCATAATTTTGTAAAAATATTTTGCCTTTACCTCCGATAGTGAAATGAAATTGCTCTTCCTGAATTTTCCTTTAGCATCCGGGATGGGATCGCCATGCGGGTC
>JANYBY010000240.1 GCA_025360565.1 Bacteroidota bacterium | reverse complement strand
CAAAAGATCATACCAAAAAATTATTTCAAATATTAATTGCGGCGTCTTTATTTTTGTTGTTAATGCCTGTTATCTCTTATTATTTGGTTCCGCGAATTTCATACATGTCTTTTTTGCCGGCGGTAGTTATCAGCACGATCGCTTTGCTTTTTTTTCCGGTGTTTTTTTTGGGAACAAGTTCGCCTTTGTTTATCTTACTTCAAACAAATACAACAAACTCATCGGGTAAAGCGAGCGGCACTGTTTATGCGGTATCAACACTCGGTGGTATTTTGGCCACTTTTTTATGCGGATTTTATTTAATTCCCGCTATCGGTTTAAATATAACGCTGCTAATTTTCGGGAGTGTTTTATTTATTGGTTCTCTTGCAGTATTTAAATTATTTAAAGGCTTTCCGCTTTTATTGTTCGCGGGGTTTATGTATTTAAATCTTCAATTCAGTTTTAAAAGAACAGATCAGTTAATGGTTTCAGATAGTTTGCTTGGGCATTTGGAAGTAGAAAATGTTGTAAGGAATAAAATAGAAGTTCGTCTATTAAAAATAAACGGCATCATACAAACTGAAATGAACACAAAAACAAACAGATCGGTTTCAGAATATGTGAATTTATTGGATACGTTAATTCCCAATTCGATGTATTCAAAAGATGCATTGGTATTGGGTTTGGGCGGCGGCTTAACCGCGAATTTATTGGTTCAAAAAAAATACAAGATAACAGGCGTTGAGTTTGACGAACGGATAATTGAAGCTTCAAAAAAATATTTTAACCTTGATGCAAATGTGATTACCGCGTGTGAGGACGCACGTTACTTTTTAAATCACTGCCAAAAAAAGTTTGATGTTGTTTTATTTGATGTATTTAAAGCGGAAGAGCAGCCCTCTCATATTTTAACTTTGGAAAGTTTGCAACAGCTAAAAAAGAATTTAAACGATTCGGCCATCATCTGTATCAATTGGCACGGTTATGCGAATGATGGAATAGGGCAGGGAACATCGCTACTTGTAAACACTTTTAAAGAATCGGGATTTAATGTCGCGCTAACTTCTCTATCAAAAGATGAGGATCACAGAAACATTATTTTTGTTTGTTCACTCAAAAAAATAAAAGACTTGCCTTTTTTGATGAAAGAAACTATTGCCTCAACAACGCTTGTAAATACCGATGATAAACCGTTGATGGAGTATTTAAACGCGAGTGTCAATAAAACGTGGAGGACCAATTACCTGAGGTATTATCAAAATAATTAGTGGTGAAAAAATTATTAATGATAACTTTCTGTTCTTTGTTGAATTTGGCAGGAGCCCAGAATCAGGATTCAATTAACGCCGATCTCGTAAAAAACAACCGTTACTTCCGCTATATTTACGATAACGATTTTTTTAGTCAAACCGATAGGTATTATACGCAAGGAATAATTCCCGAACTGATAGCACCATTTGTAAAAAAATCACCTTTCTCAAAAGTTCTGATCCGCTTAAATAAAAAAGTTCAAAATTATTATGGCCTGGCGGCAGAACAGGAATGTTTTACGCCAAAAAGTATTCGGTGGGATACGTTGAACAGATTGGAACGGCCTTACACGGGCGTGATCTTTCTTACTCATTTTTTAGTTTCGATAGATCCAATAAAAAAGCAACGACTTACAACAAAGTTTGATATTGGTGCCATTGGGCCCTGTGCCAAATGCGAAGAAGAACAAAAGGGAATTCACAAAGCATTAAAAAATATTGCACCACTGGGGTGGGAGTGGCAACTCTCAAACGATCTTGTTCTTAATTATTCAGGCTTGTATGAAAAAGGAATGGTGACAAAAAAATATTTTGAAATGATAGGCTTTGCTGATGCGAGGGTAGGAACATTGTACGATGATATTGGTGGCGGATTTTATTTTCGTTTGGGTTTAATGAATTCGTATTTTAAACATTATGGGGTTATAAAGAATGCGAAAAATAAATTTCAGTTTTATATAACCGCAAAAGCGCGCGGAAAATTAGTGGGCTACAACGCTACCATGCAGGGCGGACCTTTTAGCACCAGTATTTATGAAATGGATGCGAATGTAATAGAGCGGAAAGTTTATTCCCTTTCGGCAAGCGCTGTATTTGCTTACAAAAGATTAAGTTTAGAGTTTTCGAGAGTTTACCTTACCAAAGAGTTTGAAAGAGGCGTGGAGCATGGTTGGGGACGGTGTAGTATAATGGGGTGTTTTTAGGGTACATTCAGATCATTTCTCGCAGAGTTGCGCGGAGGGTTTCGCAAAGTGCGCAGAGATGAGTTGTTCTTTGCGTTTCTCTGCGATTAACTCTGCGATCCTTAGCGAGAAAAATTATTGCTGCAAATATTTCAAAACCGCCAGGGCTATCATATCCACAGGCATCCCCGAGTTACTTAAAATAACGATAGCACAATTTTTTTCTTTTATGAAGCCGCAAAAACTGCTGAAACCAAAAGTTCCGCCATTGTGCCATATAAGTTTGTTGCCTTGTTTTGTTTTTACAATGTGCCAGGCCATGGCAATATTCATACGGTTATTAAAAGTTGATTCATGCGAAAGTTTTAAAGCTTCATCTTTTTCTGCCAAGTTTTCTTTTACGTACGTAAGCATATCACCGGTGGTTGATCTGATGCCGCCTGCAGCCGAAAAATCCCCCAATTCCCAATGCGGGGTTTCGTTTCCCTCTGAGTTGTAACCGCTACAAAATAATTTTGTTCGCTCCTCATCTAAACTAATACCGGTAGCATTCATTTTTAAAGGCATGCAAATTTTTTCTTTTACCAATTCGTCAAACGATCTGCCGTAAACTTTTTCTAAAATCAATCCTAATAAAGCCATACCAATATTTGAATATTCGCATACTTTACCGGGTTCAGAAACAAGACTTACTCTTTTTAAAAAAGAGAACATCATTTTTTTATCGTAATTTTTATATGGGTTTAGCGCATCGTAATTTGGTTGTTTGTCCAAATCGTCGGGCAGGCGCGGCAAACCGCTCGTGTGGTTGGCTAAATGGATCAATTGTATAGGCTCGTTTTTGATTTTAAGATTATCGTATTTTTCTTTCGGTAAATAAAGTCTAATATCATCAGTTGCTTTTACTTTTTTCTCTTCAATGGCTTTTGCTAATAATATGCCGCAAAACGTTTTTGTTACCGAACCAATTTCGTAAATGCTGTTTTGAGTTGCTAAAATTTTCGAATTGCGTTTTATCTCACCATAATTATAAAAATGGTCTTTTCCGTTTTCGAAGATCCCAATACTAAAGCCGCAGTTTTGCGGACTTTGAATATGATCCTTTACAACCCTTTCAAGAAGCGTGTCAAGTGTACTTTGTTTTGGATTATCTGTTACGTAATTCAGTATTTTTAAACGCGGCATACTTTGGTGTGGTAAAAACTGTAGTACTTGAACCCGACTGCTGTCGTCCAAATTCACATTCATCCTAAGTTCGCCGTTCTTAAAATGACCTATAAATGAATAAAATTCTTTTTCTTCGTTTAAATATTCACAGGTTTCCATATCGGAATACGACATAAAAATATTTTTTTTCATAAAGTCGGAGAATTCTTTTTCGCTCATCCGGATCTTAAAGTCAGGACTCATGAGGGAATAGATCTCGCTGTATTTTTGGCCGTTGTATAATTGCCTAATTTTTTCGGCAGTTTCAACAACTTTTGCTTTGCCGGTTTGGGCGTTTACACTTTGACATAGGAAAGCAAAAAGGCAGAAAAAAATTATCTTGATCATTGTTTAAAATTAATAAAAAAGCTTTTTGAATTGATGAAAAAGAAAGATCGTAATGGACTAAATTATATGTATATTTGGTATTCAAAATGAAAAAAATAATTTTAAGTTTATCGCTATTAATTTGTGTTTGTACATTTGCACAAACTCCAAAAATCGACAAGAAAAATGCGATCGTATCCATTCGCGGTATCGTTGGAATTCCTAAAACCATTAGCAGTTCTATGTTTCATACCAGTTTTAATGGCGTATTTGAAGCAAATCTTAGTTTAAACGTGCGTTTATTTGGCAATGTTTTTGCGGGTGCAGGATATCAGAATAGTTTTTTTCAGAACAACCGTGAGATATTTGTTTTTTACAGGATCGGTTCTCAGTCTTACGAAACGAAGATGATGGGACAAGGCGGATTTATTAAATTAGGATTTGATAAATTTTTCACTGAACGTGCTTATATGAGTTATGCTTTGAATACAGGCTTAATGTACTGTAATTATTCTTTTATAAATAACGATACTTCCGCCGCTAATTTGCCAATAGTTCCACGATCCTTTATTTCTCCTTATGTTCAGCCTGAAATGTCGCTGAATGTTATTGTTGATAAGACTCTGAGTTTTGGTTTTATTCTTAGTTACACAACTCTCTTCACAAAATTCGATCCAAAGGCCCCTCGTTTTAATCAGATAGAAGAAGTTCATTCAAAAGGAAATAAATATTTTATGAGCTGGTTTAATTTCGGTTTTGGATTCCATATTTTACTTAATAAAAAAGCGAAGGCGGCCTAAAACAAAAATTGTAGAGTTATAGAATTGTGGAATTCTAGAATTCAAAAAAATCAATAATTCAAGAATTCGATGATGATTACAGCGGAAATGCCGGTTAAGTTTGACCGGAAAAAACATAAGGACGAAACGTTATTAAAACTTTATTATAACATTTTAAAGCCCCGCATGATCGAGGAAAAAATGTTGTTGTTATTGCGACAGGGACGAATTTCAAAATGGTTCAGCGGTATTGGGCAGGAAGCCATTTCGGTGGGTGTGGCTAACGCTTTGCATAGTGACGAATATATTTTACCAATGCACCGCAACCTTGGCGTTTTTACTTCGCGCGGAATTCCTTTAAACAGATTATTCTCGCAGTTCCAGGGTAAGCCGGGCGGTTTTACGCAAAGTCGCGACCGCTCTTTTCATTTCGGAACACAGGAATATAAAATTGTGGGCATGATTTCGCATTTGGGCCCGCAGCTTGGCGTGGCTGATGGCATTGCTTTGGCAAGTAAATTAAAAAAAGATAATAATGTAACTGTTGTTTTTAGCGGTGATGGTGGAGCGAGCGAAGGAGATTTTCACGAAAGTATAAATACCGCGGCTGTTTGGGATCTGCCCGTAATCTTTGTGATAGAAAATAACGGATACGGTTTAAGCACACCCAGTAACGAACAGTTCCGTTGCAAATCATTTGCCGATAAAGCTATTGGTTATGGTATAGAAGGGGTAACGGTTGATGGAAATAATATTTTAAAGGTTTACGAAACTGTAAAAAATTTAGCGGAAAGTATTCGTGAAAATCCGCGCCCTATTATTTTAGAGTGCGTTACCTTTCGTATGCGCGGGCACGAAGAGGCCAGCGGAACAAAATATGTGCCAAAAGAATTATTTGAGGTTTGGGGAAGAAAAGACCCAGTAAATACATACGAAAAGTTTTTGGTAGGAGAAGGCGTTTTAACCGATGAATTAATTGAAAAAACCCGCGCCGGTATTAAAAAAGAAATTGAAGAAGGCCTTGAAATTACCTTTGCCGAACCAAACCCCGAGGTAAATACGCTTAA
>JANYBY010000224.1 GCA_025360565.1 Bacteroidota bacterium | reverse complement strand
AAAAAATTAGAAACATTATTAAATAATAAAGCAAAATCAAAATAAATCTCAAACCCTAAATCAAATGGAAAATCAAAATTTTACTTCTACAATCTTAGTAGAACAATCACCCGCTGAAGTTTTTAAAGCTATTAATAATCCGCGTGCCTGGTGGAGCGAATCAATTGATGCAGCTACGGACAAACTCAATGGGGAATGGAATTATCATTTCGGAGACAATCACCGCAGCAAAATGAAAACAATTGAAATAGTCCCAAACCAAAAAGTAGTTTGGTTGGTTGAAGAAAACCATTTTAAAAATGCTAAAAACCAAAGCGAATGGGTTGGGAATAAAATAACGTTTGAAATTTCCAAACAAGGCAATAAAACCCAGTTACTTTTCACTCAGATTGGATTAGTGCCAACCTATGACTGTTACAAGTCTTGTGAGTGGGCATGGACAGGATTCGTTGAAAAGAGTTTGCAAAGTTTAATTACCACAGGTGAAGGACAACTTACATGGTATGAAGAAAAAAAATAATTGTTTAATAAAATTAAACCTACAATAAATGAAAGCAGTAGTAATTGGTGAATCATCAGGTGCAACTATGGAAACAATCATGAGTGTTTATCCAAGACACAAAGTAATTGTAGATAAATATGTGGCACAAGGAGAAGTTATTGGAATAGGGCCATTTAGTGACAGAGGGAACATGGCAATATTTAAAAACCGTGAAGCAGCGGAGCAATTTGTAACTGAAGATCCTTTTATACTTGAAGGACTTGTGAAATCATTTGTTATTAGGGATTGGAACGATACAATGTTATAACAATGGAAAACAAAAATTACATGACAACCATTGAAGTAACGAATTCTCCACAAGATATTTTTCAACGCATCACTAAAGATGTCGCAAAATGGTGGGGCGGTAAAGATTTTTCAGGAGGCAGCACTGACTTGAATGATGAGTTTATCATTAACCATCCCGGAGCGCACTACTCAAAACAGAAGTTAATTGAAATTATTTCCGGTAAAAAAGTAGTATGGCTTGTAACAGAAAGTAAGTTAAGTTGGCTGAAAGATCAGGAAGAATGGACAAACACCAAAATGATTTTTGAGATCAGCTCCAAAACTCATTCGTACTTACTTCACTTTACTCATGAAGGTCTTGTTCCGGGAAAGGAAAGCTACGCAAGATGTTCCGAAGGTTGGGACATGGTGATTAAAGATTGGCTTTATACTTTAATCATGTACGGCAAACCACATTTTGAATAAATTAATTCTAAAATTACAAAAATATGAAAAAACAAAAAGACTTCAGTTATAGCTTTACGGTAAAAGCTTCTGCAAAAGAAAGCATGAAAGCGATCAGTCAGGTTAAACAATGGTGGGCGAAAAAATATAAAGGCAAAGCAGCAAAAGTAAACGATAAATTCTCGGTGTATTTCGGAGGCGCTGATGATACCTTTGTTGATTTTAAGATTTCAGAAGTTGTTCCGGAGAAAAAAGTTGTTTGGTTAGTAACCGATTGCAATCTTCATTGGATAGATGATAAGAAAGAATGGAAAGGAAATGAGTGCATTTGGGATATCTCTGAACAAAAAGGCAAAACCAAAATCACCTTTACCCATCAGGGCATGAATTCACAAAGCGAATGCTACGAAAGCTGTAAACCGGGCTGGACGCACCACATCAAAGACAGTTTGATAAAACTTATTGAAAACCGTAAAGGATTTCCTGAATAGGAACTAATTTCACTAGGCGTGGAACCCAAAATTGGGCTAAAACTTGCCTTCTGTGGCGTAATTAATCTTGTCTCGATAAAGTATCCGACTTTCCAAGGATTTCCCTTATTTCCTTCTTAAATAGTGTGCTGAATTCGTAAATTTTTATCAAGTCCTCAGTAAACCGAACAGAGTTTTCCCCTTCCTTTGTAGAAGGCTGATTAGGAGGATTTTTAAGAAATTCAGGGTTTGAACATTGTAACAAGGAGCCCGCAGAACGCATCAAATAACACCCCGCGATCAGCGGGGTTTTGTTTTAAAGGTGAATGAATTAAGCTTGCTTAAATTCACGAACCGAAAAAACAAAAAACCTGAAAGGTGTTATTTGATGTTGATGATGGAAGGCACTGAGATCAGCGCAGTTAATCTCATAGTCTCCTCGCTAGGCAGACTCAAAATTCCTTTAAAAAACATTTGGTTATATTACTATTTAAAGTAATTTTGAATTGATTTTGACAAACCCTTTATTGCTGATGAAAAAAATAAAATTTATTATTCTTTTGGTTTTAGTTGCTTTCGCTTTTAAAGGTTACTCGGCTTATATCTATATGCGGTCAAATACAAGCCAGCCATGGGGAGTTAATAATAATGAAAACGCTATGACCGGTGCTTTAGGGGCTTGGACTCAGGCCTTTTACGAAACAGCAAACCCTGTAACTTTACTGGTGCCTACCAATTGTTTTATTTTTATGGAAGGCGGCGACGGAAACGCGACCGCATTTAATACTTTTATTACCACTAACATGGTAGCCATTCAAAACTGGGTCAATGCCGGAGGACGGCTCATTTTTAATGCCGCGCCAAACGTTGGTGCTAATATTACTTATGGTTTTGGCGGCGTTATATTAAATTATAATGGCGGTGCTTCTTTGGCATCAAATGGAAATGCCGCTGCGGGTCAGGCCGGTCACCCAATATTTAATGGTCCGTTTTTACCTTGCGGTATTGCTTTTACAGGAAATTATTTTGCCCACGCCTATGTTACCGGTGGCGCCGTTACCAATTTAATAAATGATGCACCCGGCAACTCGTTAACGTTTAAAGCATATGGCGCGGGGCGCGTTATGTTTGGAGGAATGACAACAGATAATTGGCAATCGCCATCGCCTAACAGCCAGAATTTGCGAAAAAATATTATAACCTGGATGGCGTGCGCAGTTTTACCGATTGAATTAGCTTCGTTCACCGGCAAACAGATAGGCGTGAAAAATGAGCTGGAATGGAGCACCCAAGCTGAACTTGACAATAATTATTTTACAATTGAAAAATCTGTTGATGCTGAAAATTTTAATGAGCTCGAAAGAATTTCAGGCGCGGGCGACAGCCACAAACTTTTAAACTATAGCTATACAGATGCAATTCCCGGATCAGGCGGTAATTATTACAGACTGAAACAAACGGATAATAGCGGAAAATCAACTTATTCAGGTATTATTTATATTAACCGCAGCGCTACTTTAAAGGCCATTGAGTTTGCAGATATACGTCCCAATCCGACATCAACAAACTTATATATTGACCTCACTTCAACCGAAAATATTCCGGTTACAACCGAAATAAAAGATATTTATGGCAAAGTGATCCTGCAAAATACAAGCGAGGCCGTACTTGGCACAAATTGTTTTGACTTAAAATTAGAATCGGTTTCAAAAGGATTTTATTTTGTAAGCATTACTTCAGGCAATTCGGCGATCTTAAATACAAAATTTATTAAGAACTGATTTTTTAATCTCATTCGTTCCAAAAAAGCCCCGTATTTTTCGGGGCTTTTTTATTTTTGTATCTTTAATGCAAATGAAGCACGCTTTTTTAATTACCGCGTATAAGGACGCTGAGCAATTGGGTTTTTTAATTAATGAGCTTTGCCATTTTAATTCAGAAGTATATATTCATATTGATAAACGTTCGACTGAACTTATTACTGAAATAATACAAAAATACACTTCCTTAAAAAATATTCATTTTATTCAAGACCCAATAAAAGTGCATTTTGGAGGTTTTTCTCATTTACAGGCTATTTTAATTTTATTGTACGAAGCATATAAAAATAAGGCTAACGATTATTTTCATTTAATAAGCGGACAAGATCTTCCTGTAAGATCTAAAAAAGAATTTGAATCATTCTTCGAAAAAAACAACGGAAAAGATTTTATCACCCATTTTAAATTGCCGCATGAAGGCTGGGAAAATGGGGGTTTAAATAGAATAGAACTTTATCATTTGAACGATATCATAGACCCGAAAGGAAATTTATTTTCAAAATTCAATAAAAAATTTATCAGCCTTCAAAATATGTTTAGGATAAAACGTAAACGTCCCCGTTACATTCATTCTTACTATGGCGGGGGCACATGGTGGTCGTTAAGCAGAAACGCAATAACGGCTGTAATTGATTTTAATAAAAAACATCCGCGTTTTATTAATTATTTTAAAAGTACACATTGCGGCGAAGAGCTTTTTTTTCAAACCGTTTTACTGAATTGCGATTACAAAAACGAGATGGTAAATAACGACCTTAGATACATTAACTGGTCCACAAAACACAACAGCTGCCCTGCCCTGCTCGACTTTGAGGACCTTGAACCCATTTTAAAACAAGAACATTTTTTTGCCCGAAAATTTGATGGTAAAATAAGCGCTGAGTTAAGAGAAGAAATTCAGAAGATAACGAAATAGATACGCTACCACTCATCTTTACCCGCTTCGGTAGATTTTATTTTCATTCCTTCTTTAATTTCATTTACTACCGAGGCGGCTTTTGCCAAAGCTTCTCCTTTTAGTTTTTTCCAAACCAGATCGCTCATGATCATACTTCCGCATTCGGGTACAACATTATCAACACTTCCGGCAGATGACCTTCCGCAATTGCTTGCATGGTGAATATTAGAAATAGTGTATTTGTATTTATTATCCTTACACTCAATCGTTACTTTCATAATCACTTTTCCTTCGTAATCACAAACCGGATTAAGCTCTTTTGGTTTTACATGAAAGGTGATGGTACACTCGGCCTTTGAACCGGTTGCAATGCCGTTTGTTTTACCGTAACGTGCACTTTCTAATTTAACCCAATTAACGGCTCGTTTATGTAGTTCAGCCCCGGGTAGGGAGTCTGTTGGCACCACTTCAGTTACCTTCGTTTCCTTATGAAGTTTTGGAGCATCATCTTCGGTTACTTGCGAAAAAAGCATGCCCGATAAAAACATAAAATTTAGAAAAATAAATATTTTTAAATTTTTGGGCATAAATATTTTTTTTTCCGGTTTGAGTTTTTCCAATGTTTAATACTTTGGAAAAGTAAGCGATCAAGATCTAAGCTCTACCACTCTTCTTGTTCCGTTTTCACTTCCTCCTTCATCACCGCTTTCAAGTCCTCAACAACTTTTCCGGCATTAGCTAATGCTTCTGTTCTTATTTGTTTCCAGGTTCTGTCGTTTAATGACATTGATCCGCATTCGGCCACCGTGGCAAAAATATCTCCGCCCGACATGCCTTGTTTTGTTGCAACGTGTTTAATATTTTTTATGGTATAACGGTATTTACCTTCTTTTGCATCAATGATCAGATCCATTGTAATTTTTCCGTCAACTTCGTTTTCAGGGTTCAATAATTTTTGTTTAAACACAAAAGATAAATTGCAGGCAACCGATTTTCCATTATTTGATCCGCTTGCTTTTACAAATTTTTTATTTTTTAGCGTGTACCAGTGTTGGGCGCGTTTTAAGATCTCTTGCGAAGGCGCAGGCATCATTGGCGGTAAGGTATCCTGAACAGGTTCAACAGGAACTTCTTCAACGTGTTTTTTATGCTTTTTTGATTTTGGATCTACCGGTGGCGGAGTCTGTACCGGCGGCTTTGGCGCGTATTGGGCTCTTGAAACATCCACCGAGATCACATCTCGGATCATTTTTTTCTCATCTTCTTCTTCTTGAGAAAAAATAGTGAAGGAAGAAAAAATTAAAAGGTAAAAAAATAAAATTTGCTTAAACATAATATCGTATTATTTACTTTGGGTTATTTTTTAATAAATGGTTGGAAATGAATGTGGATTAACTTCGTGCATTAAATTGTATACAACATCAAAAACATCGTCGGCATTGGGTTTACTGAAATAATCCCCATCACTGCCGTATGCCGGCCTGTGTTCCTTAGAGGCGATAGTGATTGGAGCCGAATCCAAAAACGTGTATCCGCCCTGCTCTTCAACTATTTTTTGTAAAATGTACGCGCTTGCTCCACCGGGTACATCTTCATCCAGCACAATTAAACGGTTTGTTTTTTTAACCGATTCAACCAGGCTGCTATGAATATCAAAAGGCAATAAGGTTTGCAGATCGATCAGCTCAACCGAAATAGAATATTTTTCAAGTTGTTTAATTGCTTCCTGCGCAACACGAACGCTGC
>JANYBY010000210.1 GCA_025360565.1 Bacteroidota bacterium | reverse complement strand
CTAAGGTAGATGTACTTTCTCCAATTGCATTTACACAAACTCCCGGAAACAAAATTATTTGTTTGGGTGATAGTGTGAAGTTAACAATGGGTTCAATTGGTGGTTCGCAAAACTATGCGTACAACTGGAATCCTGAAATTTTCTTAGCTGCTCCAACAGGAAGTGCGCAATATGGAAAACCTCAAAGCACTACTATTTACAATGTAACAGGTTACGATATCTCTTGCCCTAATTACACTGTTTCTACTTCCTTCACTGTTACTGTAAACAAAGCTCCTGAGCCGGATTTACAGTTACCTGTAATGCAAGGTTGCGAGCCGTTATGTTTGGTTTATAACAGCAGAACTCAAAATGACGTAAACGTAATTACTTATGATTTTGGTAACGGAACAATTATGCAAGATGATAATTTCTCATATTGCTTAACAGAGCCGGGTACTTATAACCTTAAAGTTACTACAAGAGGCAAAAACGGTTGTACTGCAACTTATCCGCAAAACGCGCCGATAGTTGTATGGCCTACACCTCATACAGCATTAAACTGGTCACCTGATCAACCAACTACAACAAACAACCATGTTACGTTTGATCCAACAAATCAATATGGCCCTGTTGTTAAGTATTCATGGCAGTTTCAAGGTACTACAGGTACAGGCGGATACGATACTTCGAGCTTAAAGAACCCAATGAGAATTTACAACGATATTGGTAAATATCCTGTAATGGTTATTTCTCAAACAGATAAAGGTTGTATTGATACTGTGTTTAAAGTTTTAGAAATGCGTGATGAGTTCACAGTATTTATTCCGAATACCTTTACTCCGAATGGTGATGGTTTAAATGATATCTTCAACATTAAAGGCATTGGCCTTAAAACCGAAGGATTCAGCATGGAGATCTATGATCGTTGGGGCACTTTATTATATAGCACTAAAGATGTTATGAAAGGTTGGGATGGTACTGTTAAAGGCATTTTCGGTGAGAACGGTGTATATGTATACAAAATTAAATCGGTTGGCGCTAACGGCGAAGGCAAAAAAGAATATGTTGGCCACGTTAGCCTTTTAAAATAATACTTAGTAAATCATTAAAAACCCTCTCGCTTAACGAGAGGGTTTTTTTATTTAAGGGAACCTGAAATAAAAGCGAATCTGTTTTATATTTACTACTTTTGAGTTCTATGGCAAAGGATAAAAAAACGATAAGTACAGCAAAAAGAGATTCGGGTACCTTTTACGAAAAATTTGAAAATTGGTTTTTAAAGAACGATAAAAAAGTATTTTATGTTTTAGTAGCTGTTTGCCTATTCCTTTCTTTGATCTCGTTTAACGCCCGCATAAGCGAAGCCCATGATGATGCGCTTTATTTAGAAGGCGGTTCAAGGTTTGTAAATGAGTTTCCGACTTATTTTTACACGCAAAACGCCCCGCTCTATCCCCTATTTTTAGCTTTATTAATTAAACTGGTAGGGTTCAAACTTATATTTTTTAAACTCTTTTCGGTTATTTTTAATGTTTTGGGTTTTGTTCTTACCTATAAAGCTTTACGAAACCGAATTCCTGCTGTGATCTTTGTTCCCGCCATGGCTTTCCGCGCCATTAACCATTTAATTATTTATTACGCCAGCATGACCTTTAATGAAGCATTTTATTTCTTTTTACAAGGCGTGTTTTTTTATTACGGCGCCCTATTAATTGATAAAATAAAAGCAGATGGCGTTCAGTTTAAACCGCAAATTAAAACCTGGTTGATGTTGGGGCTAAGCATGCTTTTAATAAGCACGTGCAAAAGCGCCGCCATTGTTGTAATACCCGCGGTTATACTTTATTTTATTTTGGAAAAAAATTGGAAAGGCGCCAGCTACGCTACCATTTCCTATTTAATTTTTAAAATAAGTTATGAGGTTATTGTAAAACTTATTTGGCATGGACAAAATCAATTTAAAGGGCAAAGTGCCATTCTCTTACAAAAAGATCCCTACAACAGAGAGCTCGGCAATGAAGAGTTATCGGGATTTATTCAGCGCTTTTTTGACAATTGCAATTTATATATAGGTAAACGTTTTTATCAGTTGCTGGGCTGGCGCGATGAAAATTTTGTAACCCAAAAAACAAATATGGAAGAATACGGTTTAGTTACTTTCATTACAATTGCAATTATTATCATTGGCTTTTGGCTGATCCTAAAACAAAAAAACAAGGTCATGGTTTTATTTTCTCTTTTTATTGGGGCGCAAACCATTCTCTCCTTTTTAATTCTTCAAGCGCGGTGGGATCAACAGCGTATTATTTTGGTTTGTATGCCCATACTTTTAATTTTAATGCTGTATGCATTTTATCATTTCACAAAAAAACCTGGCATTGGGCAAACGATCTATTCGGCCATTTGCATTTTGATCATTGGTTCTTTAGTTATTTCTTCATTTAAACGCGGGTTTAAAAATATTCCCATTGTACAAAAAAATTTAAAAGGCGATAAATATTATGGGTACACACCCGACTGGCAAAATTTTTTACGCTGCAGCGAATGGTGTGCCGATAGTTTGGCTAAGGAAGATCTGGTAGTGAGCAGAAAAGCCCCTATGAGTTTTGTTTACGGCAAAGGCAAAAAGTTTTTTCCGGTGTATAGCGTTATTAAAAGGGATACAGCTACAGATCAATCAAATCCGGATAGCGCGCTTGCCTACTTTCAAAAAAATAAAGTTACGCACGTTATGCTTGGAAGCTTAAGACTGGATCCAAATAATGCTTCGGCCGGATTTATTAATACGGTTCACAATATTTTTGCTCCCATTGCTCAAAAATATCCGCAAAAATTAAAACTAGTACATGTTGAAGGAATTGCCGAAGAAACCAGTGTTTATAAAATAAGTTATTGATCATAAATTATTTTTGCTCCATTAGTAATGTTTAAAAAATATACCATTCCTTTTGATCTTGACGACCCAAGGGCCACGCTTGCTCACAGGGATATTATTTTGCAAAAACCTTTCTTGAAACAATTGTATAAAGATTGGTACGGCATTTTTATCGCGAAAATAAAACATATAAAAACGGGTAAACACTTGGAAATAGGTTCCGGCGGAGGATTTTTAAAAGATGTTTTCCCCGAAGTGCTTACCAGCGATATTTTAGATCTGCCAAATGTGGATAAAGTTTTTAGCGCCGAACAAATGCCCTTTGATCAAAACGAATTGGCAAGTATTGTTATGCTGAACGTTTTTCACCATATACCAAAACCTTATTTATTTTTACAGGAAGCCGAACGAACCTTGGTAAAAGGCGGAAAAATAATAATGATAGAGCCGGCTAACAGTGCGTTAGGCAGATTTATTTACAAAAAATTTCATCACGAGCCTTTTGATGAAACGGGGCCGCGCGAAATAAAAGCCGGCAACCCTTTATCCAACAGCAACCAGGCTTTGCCGTATATTTATTTTGAGAGGGATCTTGATCTCTTTAAAAAAGATTTTCCGTTATTAAAAATTAATTCAGTTAAATACCACACACCTTTTTTGTATGTAATCAGCGGCGGAGTTTCGCGAAGTGCGATGCTTCCGTTTTTTATGTATAATTTCGCAAAAGCAATTCAATGGCTGTTTACACCCTTTAATAAACAATTGGGTTTGTTTTGCACCGTTGAAATAGAAAAAATATAATTGGAGAGCGCTAAACTTACATATTTTAATTCCCTCGCTAAAAAACGCAAAAAACGCGGGTTTAGTGCTTATTATTGGAAAGAGATCACCAACTACTGTAAGTATTTTTCGCATGAGGACAGTTCTGTTCTGGAAGTTGGTTGCGGCAGCGGCGATCTTCTGGCAAACATTGCTGGCTCAAAAAAAACCGGCATCGATATTAGTGAAGAATATATTGCCTGGGCAAAAGAAAAATATTCTGACAAAGGCATTGATTTTTTAGTCATGGATGCCAACAGCCTTCAGTTAAAACAAACTTACGACCTTATCATTGTAAGTAATTTGATTGGGTTTGTAGATGATATTCAAAATGTTTTTGAACAGATAAAAAAATGTTCGCATCCAAATACAAAAGTAATTGTGCAGTATTACAATTCATTTTGGGAGCCCTTAATTAAATTTTCAGAACTGATCGGGCTAAAACAAAAAACGCCAACCCAAAACTGGCTCAGTACCCGCGATATTAATAATTTATTATTTATTTCCGGTTTTGATGTGTATCGTAACAGTAAACGTCTCATCATCCCTTTCTTCTTCCCTATTCTCTCTTTTTTGTTCAACAGATATTTGGCTAAGTTTCCGTTCTTTCGGTTTTTTACCTTGAACATTTACAGTTTTGCAAAACCTTTGCCGGAGAATAAAGAGGAAAGTTATAGCGAAAAATATTCTACAACTGTTGTCATCCCTGCCCGTAACGAAAGCGGTAATATTGAGAATGCTATTTTACGATTACCCAAATTCGGCAAACACATCGAAATTATTTTTATTGAAGGCAACAGCACCGACGATACCTGGCTTAAAATTCAGGAGATCCAAAAAAAATACAGCGGCACTCATGATATAAAAATTGGCCAGCAAAAAGGCAAAGGCAAAGGCGACGCGGTACGTGAAGGATACAAAATAGCAACAGGAGATATTTTAATGATATTGGATGCCGACTTAACTGTGCCGCCGGAGGATCTTCCAAAATTTTACAATGCCATTGCAAGTAACAAGGGTGATTTTATAAATGGTACACGTTTGGTTTACCCAATGGATAAAGAAGCCATGCGATTTTTAAATTTATTGGGAAATCATTTTTTCAGCTGGGCATTTACTTGGCTTTTAGATCAGCGTTTTAAAGATACTTTGTGCGGAACAAAAGTAATGTTCCGTAAAGATTATATTAAACTCATTAAGAACCGTAAATATTTTGGCGAGTTTGATCCATTTGGTGACTTTGATCTTTTGTTCGGCGCACACAAGCTCAATTTAAAAATTGTGGAAGTGCCTATCCGTTACAAAGAGCGTACTTACGGCGAAACAAACATCTCACGCTTTAAACACGGTGTAATTCTTTTACGCATGTGCGCTTTTGCCAGTAGGAAGTGTAAGTTTATTTAATAATAAAAGAAACGTCCGGTTGTATAAACCGGACGTTTCTTTTATAAAAAAATTATTATTTAGCCGAAGTAACGCCTGGTTTTGCCTCGTTTACCATTTCAATCTCGATCTCCACTCTTCTGTTCTTCAATTTTCC
>JANYBY010000198.1 GCA_025360565.1 Bacteroidota bacterium | reverse complement strand
GGCCTGCTTACCAATCTTGAACCTTTTGATGTTTTATTTATTGATGAGATCCATCGCTTAAGCCCGATTGTGGAAGAGTATTTATATTCTGCCATGGAAGATTATAAAATTGATATTATGATAGACAGCGGGCCCAATGCCCGAACGGTACAAATAAAATTAAATCCTTTTACATTGGTTGGCGCAACTACCCGCAGCGGCTTACTTACATCGCCATTGCGCGCGCGCTTTGGCATTAACAGTCGCTTAAATTATTATAACAGCAAAGTGCTTACGGGTATTGTTCAGCGCAGTTCAAAAATTTTAAATGTTGAAATTAAAGACGAGGCCGCTTTTGAAATTGCCCGCCGCAGCCGCGGAACCCCGCGTATAGCAAATGCATTGTTACGCCGTGTGCGCGATTTTGCGCAAATTAAAGGCGACGGAAAAATTGATATTGAAATGGCTGCTTACGCTTTAAAAGCATTAAACGTGGATAAAAATGGACTAGATGAAATGGATCACCGCATTTTAAATTGCATTATTGATAAATTTAAAGGCGGGCCGGTGGGCATTAATACTATTAGTACATCGGTAGGCGAAGAGGCCGGCACCATTGAAGAAGTATACGAGCCATTTTTGGTGCAGGAAGGTTACTTAACCCGCACACCGCGCGGACGTGAGGCTACAGAGATGGCATATAAACACCTTGGTAAAAATTTTCGTCAAAATGACAAAGGATTATTTGATTAGAAATGGCTCAATAATTTGCGGATAATAATTATCTAAATTAACCTCCTATAAATGAATTCATCTAAAATTATATTAATTCTCTTAGTCTTCTTAAATTCAAAACGTTTAACTGCTCAATCGTATTCTATATCTGATAATTGTTTAGAATCTGCTGTATTCATTACTGTAGGCCCAAGTTCCGGTAGCGGTTTCATTTATCAAGATACAGTCCACACTTATTTTATATCGGCAAAACATGTTTTATTTGAAGATTCTATGCATTTTTTTGCTAACGAATGTAAAATAAAGTATTACTCCAAAAAATCTCATAAATCTTCTCCTGACAGTTTGATTTTGGATTTGGCACTATTAAAATTTAATAAAATAAAAACTTACGACGATGTCGTAGTCATTGAAATTGGAGATTTTATAAAAGGAGAAAAGGAAAATGGTACGCTTTTCAGTAAGTATGTCAAAGCATTTAAAAATCCTTCTCCTTTAATTAATACTTTTAACATTAATCAAATTATTGATTACGAGAGTGCAATTATTGGTAATGACGTTTTTATGTTTGGTTTTCCAACTTCGTTGGGTTACAACCGTCCTTTGCTTCGTAAAGGAGTTTTAGCAGGAAAAGATGTGAGAAATTCCACCTTCATCATTGATTGTCCTTCTTATTCAGGAAACAGTGGTGGGCCAGTAATGATGATAAAACAAAATGAGATTTTTATATTAGGAATTGTTTCTCAAGCAATGCTATTTGTGGAAACTTGGACTAATAATCAATATCGAGAGATACAACAAGTACACAAATCAAATTCAGGTTATACAATAATTGAATCATTTGACAAAGTATTGAAGTTGATAAATAAAAAGTAATATCATCTGTAGATTTTTAATATAAGATTGATCAAATTTTTTGTAATTTCACTTTCATAAATGCAATTCGTACTCAAAACATTTAACGATCTTACCACAAAGGAACTTTATAACTTAATGCAATTACGCAACGAAGTTTTTATTGTAGAACAAAATTGTCCGTATCAGGATCTGGATAGAAAAGACGATGACGCTTTGCATGTAATGGGTTTTGTAAATTCAGAATTAGCAGCTTACGCCCGCTTATTAAAGCCCGGCATGGCATACAAAGAAGCAGCGATTGGCCGAGTGGTTGTCTCAAAAAAACACAGAGGCAAAAATTTTGGTGTGGCCTTAATGAAAAAAGCCATAGAAGATTCTGTGAAGAGCTTTAACACAAATGTTATTATCGTATCCGCCCAAAAATATCTTGAAAAATTTTATACCGATCTTGGTTTTGTTAGCGAAGGCGATGGGTATTTAGAGGATGACATTCCACATATTAAAATGCGGTTTACAAAAAGCTAAACTACCGGCATGACCTTTTGCTGCTAACTGTTAAATAAACTAAAACACTTTTATTTGGCTTTTGCCTTAAAATGCCCTATTCATAAGCATTCCCCTAAAAAAATTTGTGGAATTCGTGAAATCCGCGGCAAAAAGCCCTGAACTTAAAAGGTTCTTTACCCAATTTTGATTACTTTTATTTCATGCAATTACAACAAAAATTTATTGCCGAGGTTGAAAGTAGTCTTCACCACAACGATTTTAGTCTTTTAACCCGAAGGCTCATGGATCTTTGCGAAGAATTCAACATTAGCGAAGGAAACAAAAACGAGATCTTCGATTTAAGAAAAACCTATCTGCATTCAGAACACAACGAGCCCAATACTGTTTTAAGCGATGATATCATTGGTAAAACAAAAGCGTTAGTAGATGGCTTTAAGAATTTGAGTTTAACACATAAAAAACAAAATCTGCTTTCTGAGGAACTTTTAATAAACGCTACAAATATTTCAAAACAATTTTCAAGAGGGCGTACACCGTTTAGATTATATCCATTGGATGTAAAGTTAAAGTTTGGTGAGATCACCGGCGTGGTGGGCGAGAACGGAAACGGCAAAACCACACTGCTTCGCCTTTTATCGGGCGAATTAAGCAGTGATACAGGTACTATTTTATATCCGGCATTGGGAACAAAACACAACGATTGGTACATGGCAAAAAATCATCTGGCATTTATTCCGCAGCGCATTGCTAAATGGCACGGTACTTTGCTCGATAATTTAATGTTTTACGCTACCATTCACGATCTAAAGGACAAAGATAATTTTTACCATATAGATTATATTTTATTCCGTTTAGGCCTGGATAAATTCCGCGACCTTAAATGGAGCGAGATCTCGAGTGGATACCGTTTGCGTTTTGAATTAGCCAAAATGCTTTTATGGAAACCGAAATTATTAATATTGGATGAGCCCCTTGCAAACCTTGATATTAATGCGCAGCAGCTTTTTTTACAGGATCTTAAATTCTTTACACAGTCCATCTCCCACCCTATCAGCGTTATTTTAAGTTCGCAAAATTTGCATGAAATAGAACGGGTGGCCGATAATATTATTTTTATTCGTCAGGGTCAAACCATTTATAACGGTTTGCAAAGTGGCTTTGCTTTAGATAGACAGCAAAATAGCTTTGAAGTCTCAGGTAAATTTGATTTTGAAACTCTGGTGAGTTCCTTTGCCACTTTTGTAGAATTTAAAGTGGAGAATGCGGGCACTTCATTCATTATTACAACAAGCGTGGACATTGATATTTTCGCGGTAATGACCATTTTAAAAGAAAAAGAACTGGGCCTTACTTTTATCCGAGACATCAGTCAATCAACAAGAAAATTATTTCATAAAGATATTTAAGCATGTTTAAAGCAATAACTCCCGGTTTTATAAATAAGATAGATTCTTATCTTTTGGCAAATCATCCTATTTTATGGATGAGCAAGATTCATTACGTACTGTGGCACGGCGCCACGCTCTGGACCTTGTCAGCCCTGCTTGGCGCCATTATGCCCATCAATTTAAAAAATACGGTTGAATATGGACTTTGGTATTTTTTATTTACTGTAATAGGCATTGTAATTTTTTGCTTTTGGGTTTACCGTTATATGATTTTTAATAAAGAAAAAAAATACGGCAGTAAAAAATTTGGCGACGAATACAAAAATTTTGCGCTTGTATTTATTGCTGTTTCCATTTTTTTAATGATCCCCTGGCCGTTTGAAGTGATCTTTAGTCAGCGTATTGCGCACATGTACACCGATAAAGAAGTGATCGCCGATCTGAACACATTGAACGAAAATGACCCTTACCTTGCCAATTCTTCTAATAATTATTATTCCTGGTACGATTCTACAAGTAACGTGCAGTATTTTAATATCCGTAAGCTGAGTCCTTACGGCAGCAGCTATTACACGCCTTATTATTTGCGCCGCGATTCTATAACATATCCCTCGTTAATTACCGAGTACCAATTAATAAAGCGCTACAAACCAACGGCGGAAATAACAATACTTCAGCAAAAAATTGAACGCTTTATAAACGTGGCAAAAAAATACGATTGCGATGTAAGCAAATCTTCCTCCCAAATTGCTAAACGGTATGTGGAACTTTTAAGCAAAGAAAAAATACCCGCCAATGAATTTTACAGTAGTTCTAATGGCGCTTATCAGTACGAACTGCAAACTATTTTTAATAATGTATGCGAAGCCAAGTTTAGCACCCTGTTTATTTTTAAGAAGGATTTTTTGTGGGGCATGTTTTATTTTATATTTTCTCTTTCAGCATTTTTAGTATTGTTTAAAATAACGCATTGGCAGCAGTATTTAATAATGCTGGTTGTATTATTGCTGTATCCTTTGCTTATGTTCATTTTTTGGCAACTAATGCCTTACAATAGTTTTATGCGCCGCGATGGTTATTACATGGCCAGCTTGCTGCTGCTCATTTTATTTTCGGGCATCAGCATTATCATCACCGGCAAGAGCAACGCATATTATAAACCTTTTTACAATATCTTTAACCAGGTGTTTTATGTTACTTTGGTTTACTCTCCGCTTTTGGCAGTCGCTTTTTTGCACGACTGTACAGAAATTTTTCATAACCACGATTACAATAATTATTATTCCGATCAGGCTTATCAAGGCCATCACGAAGCCCCACTCAAACCGAAAGACATTAGCTATTTAAATTTTTTAGATACAGCCTATTACCAATATTGGTTCGATGAATACCAGCGCTGGATAACGATCTTAAAATATGCCGGCATTGTTGTTTTTGTTTTAGCGCTACCCTTTTTTAAAGGATTGTTTGTAAAACAAATTGCCTTGCCGAAGAAGAGTTAGGCACAGTATCCTCCTCTTGAGGAGGTGACTTATATTGGTCGGGATTTAAATCCCGACCAGCGGGGGATTATTTAAGTTCGCCTTCACCGGATCATAAATTTTTATTTATGCTGAAATTTCCTTCCTTGATCTGTTTCGCAATAACTTCATAAGCATCCCTGAAAGAAAGGCCCGCCTGCACCAGTTTATCAATTTCTCCAACACTGTGAAGGTATTTATATTTTGCATCGTTCATGCAATTTTCATTCACCTGAATATTCGGCAAAACATGCATCAGCACATTTAAACACTCCTTCATACTTTCTATAGCCGGAAACATCAGTTCTTTGGTAAGCTGCATATCACGGTGATACCCCGAGGGCAAATTATTGGTGAGCAGCGTAAATTGTTCAGGCAAACTTTGTAGAAGGTTACACTTTGCCCTGAGCAATTCAAATACATCCGGATTTTTTTTATGAGGCATGATACTGCTTCCGGTGGTAAATTTTTCGGGAAAAGAAATAAAACCGAAATTCTGGCACATATAAAGACACACATCATACGAAAATTTAGAAATACTGTGCGCCAGTGACGAAAGGGCCATTGCGCTTATTTTTTCCGTTTTTCCTCTTGTCATTTGGGCGTAAATATTGTTGGTATTTAATGTTGAAAATCCCATTTCGCTGGTAGTAAATTCTCTGTCGATCTTAAAAGCGGTGCCATATCCGGCTGCGCTTCCTAAAGGATTTTTGTCGCAGATCTTTATTGCCGCATCCATCAGTTCCATGTCTTCGGAAATGCTTTCAGCGTATGCGCCCAGCCACATACCAAATGAGGAAGGCATAGCAATTTGAAAATGCGTATATCCAGGCATAGCAATATTTTGATATTTTTTTTCAAGTTCTTTAAATATCTCCGACAGATTCAACGCATCCAATCTAATTTTTTGAAGTTCATGTTTTAAATACAACTTTATCGCTGTTAAAACCTGATCGTTCCTCGATCTGCCGGTGTGGATCTTCTTTCCTGTATCTCCCAATTTTTCGGTAAGATAAAATTCTATTTGCGAATGAATGTCCTCTACTCCATCTTCAATTTTAAAATTACCCTGTTCAATCAGGTTTCCAATTTCTTTTAAACCGGCGATTAGATCATCGCATTCATTTTGAGTAATGAGCTTCACATGAGCCAACATTTTTGCATGGGCTTTTGAAGCTATTACATCAAATGGTGCAATGAACATATCCATTTCCTTATCCTTACCAATAGTAAATTTTTCAATTACCGGGTCAATACTCGTTTCTTTTTGCCAAAGTTTTGTTTTCATAATATATCTTTTAATAATTCAATGTAGATCTCTATTCCCTCTTTTATTTCCTCCAGATAAATAAATTCATCGGCGGTGTGGCTTCTTTCGCTTTTACCCGGACCCATTTTAAGGGCCGGAAAATTCATAAGAGCTTTATCACTTGTAGTAGGCGAACCATAAATTTGCTTTCCCAATTTTGATCCGCTCTTTACAAGCGGATGTTCTGTGGAAATTGATGAAGGCTTTATTCGCAGGCTTCTCGGCTCAATTGAACAATTTACGTTTTGACGAATTATGTCAAGCGCTTCCTCAAATGTGTAAAGTTCATTCACTCTTATATCCACTACAAATTTGCATTGCGAAGGAACTACGTTATGCGCTTTGTTTTCAGTTTCAATGGATGTAACACTCATTTTTACTGGACCAAGAAGCGGAGATATTTTTGAGAATTGATAATTTTTAAACCATAAAATATCTTCAAAAGATTTATATATAGCATTCTCTCCTTCGTCTCTGGCCGCGTGACCTGCTTTTCCAAAAGAACAACAATCAAGAACCAAAAGACCTTTTTCAGCAACAGCCATATTCATTTGTGTTGGCTCACCTACAATGGCGAATTCACATTTTGGCAATACAGGAAGAAGAGATTCTATTCCTTTGCTCCCCGATATTTCTTCCTCAGCGCTCGCTGCAAAAACCAAATTATATTTTAGGTCATGCCTATCAAAAAAATGAAGAAATACAGCAAGTAAACTAACTAATGAAGCGCCGGCATCATTGCTTCCCAAACCAAATAATTTTCCCTCGCTTATTTGCGCGCCAAAAGGATCAACCGTGTAATTTTTATTTGGTTTTACCGTATCATGGTGCGAATTGAGAAGTATGCTTTGTTTCTTTTCATCAAAATATTTATTCACAGTCCAAACATTGTTATAGTGCTTGTTTGCAGGAATGCCTTTTTTCTCTAAATAAAAAAAGAGTATTTCCGCTGTTCTACTCTCCTCTTTGCTAAAAGAAGGCGTTTTAATAAGTTCAGACAACAGGTCAATCGCTTCTCCGGTAAGTTTTTCAACTGTTGATAATATTGGTGCCTCCATGGTGTTCAATTAATTGTTTTATATTTTTTGCATGACCGATTGTTACCTTTACTCCATTTTTAAATGCATGAAAAGCATTTTCCAATTTTGGGATCATCCCATCGGTAACAATTTCTTTCCTTTTCATTTCTTCAAAAAGCGCCTGGTTCATCATTTTTATCACTTCATTATCCACCAATACCCCTTCTTTCTCAAAGCAGTAAATAAGATCTACTAAGTATTTTTTTGAAAGCGCCGAAGCCAGGGTTGAAGCAATAGTATCTGCATTCGTGTTCAGCAATTGTCCGCTATCATCACTGGTGATCGGTGCAATAACCGGTATCATTCCTTCCTCCAAAAACATTTCGAGTAAGTCAATATTTATTTTTTCTTCAATTACATCCCCAACAAAACCAAAATCAATTTCGCTGTGTGTTCTTTTAACTGAAGGAATAATAAAAACATCCGCTCCGCAAATTCCAATAGCTTTACATTGATACGCGTTAAGCTTTGCCGCAATATTTTTATTTATCCAGCCTGTATAAACCATTGTAGTTACTTTTAATGTCGCTTCATCGGTGATCCTTCTACCCTCGTGCATTTTAGTAACAATACCAAGCTTTTCTGAAAGTTCAGTAGCCAGTTTACCTCCGCCGTGTACCAATATCTTTGGTCCGCTTATTTCTGCGAAATTTTTTAAAAGATCTTCCAGCTTTTTTGGATCATCAATTATATTTCCGCCAATTTTTACAATACAGATCTTTTTCATGCTTCGTGAAGTTGGACTTGTTTTTCGATCTTATTTCCTTTTCCCAATAATAATTCCTTTAAAACTATTTGTGCCGCATACAATCTGTTACCCGCCTGCTGCTGAATTAAACTTTTTGGGTGATCAATAAGTTCGCTGCTCAATTCCACACCTCTCCTTACCGGCAAACAGTGCATTACAAAAGCATTGTTAGTGATCTTATGTTTTTCTTTGTTCAACATCCAGTTTTTTTGAACAGGTGGGGTTTTGCCGTAATCATTAAAGCTCGACCAGTTTTTTACATAAACAAAATCCGCGTCCATTAAAGCCGAATCCTGATCGTATTCAATGGTTGCGCCTTTTGTATAATCATCGCAGAGTTCATACCCTTCCGGATGCGTAATAGTAATATCCACATCAATTTTTGTCATCCACTCGGCAAATGAATTTGCAACTGCTTGCGGAAGCGCTTTAATATGGGGCGCCCAGCTCAAAACAACTTTTGGTTTGCGCGCCTCTTTCCAATTTTCTTTAATCGTTATCGCATCGGCCAAACTTTGCAAAGGATGAAGTGTAGCAGATTCAAGACTTACCACCGGCACCTTACAATATTTCATGAGTTGAACCAACATTTTTTCACTGTAATCAAGCTGCCTGTCGGTTAAAGATGGAAAACATCTTATACCAATAATGTCACAATAAGTTCCTAATACAGCGGCTGCATCTTTTATGTGCTCCACTGTATTGCTATTCATAATTGCGTTATCATTCCACTCAATGGCCCAGCCTTCTTTGTCAAGATTCATAACCATTACTTCCATACCCAGCATCTTTGCTGCCTTTTGGGTGCTCAACCTTGTTCTTAAACTTGGGTTTAAAAAAATAAGGCCTAACGTTTTATGTTTTCCTATGTTTTCAAAAACATAAGGAGATTGTTTCAGCTTAATTGCTTCGCTTATCAGTAAGTTAACGTTACTAACATCATAAACTGTTGTAAAATGTTTCATATTAATTGTGGTTTTGTTTGGGTTAATAAAATTTGTGATAACGCTAAGTTGAATTTTGATATTTCTTTTTCGCCAACATTCAGTGCCGGTAAAAGTCTTAATACATTCTTATCAGATGAAGTACCAATGAGGATATGGTGTTCGTTGAATAATTTTTCTTTTATCATAGCACCGTTATCTTCAAACTCAATGCCTATCATTAGTCCTTTGCCCCTTACTTCTTTTATTCCGGGTAATTCTGAAAGATTCTTGATCCATTCTTCTCCAACAACTTTAGCGTGCACGATCAGGTCTTCTTTTTCAATCACTTCTAAAACCGCCAGTGCCGCTGCGCAGGCCAGATGATTGCCTCCAAAGGTTGTACCCAATAATCCGTATTTACTTTTTATTTCGGGTGAGATCATCACTCCGGCAATAGGAAAACCATTTCCCATTCCTTTAGCTATTGTAATGATGTGCGGACTAACGCCGGCATATTGATGCGCGAAAAATTTTCCGCTTCTTCCGTAACCCGATTGCACTTCATCGGCAATAAAACAGGCTCCGAATTTTTTACATTGCTCTTCAATTAATTTTAAAAACTCCGCATTTGGCTCAACAATCCCACCTACTCCTTGTATTCCTTCTATAATAACGGCGCATATTTCTTCACTCATATTTTCTCTCAATGCATCAACATCATTCATTGGTAAAAAAACCACATCGTGGGTTTGGTTAAGAGGCGCTTGTATCTTAGCGTCATGAGTAGCGGCCACCGCCAGCGAAGTTCTTCCATGAAAACTTTTTTCGAAGGCTATTACTTTTTTTCTTCCATTGTAAAAAGATGCAAGTTTTAAAGCATTCTCATTGGCTTCGGCACCTGAATTGCAAAGAAATAATTCATGATCATTATAACCGCTCATTTCACCTAATTTGTTGGCGAGTTGTTCCTGCAATGGATTTATCACCGAGTTGGAATAAAACGCAATTTTATTGAGCTGTTCTTCCAGTCTTGTAATATAATGAGGATGCGAATGCCCGATAGAGATCACAGCGTGACCGCCGTAAAGATCGAGATACTCTTTTCCATTATTATCCCAAATATAAGAGCCTTTGGCTTTTACCGGGACCATGTTCTGCAATGGATAAACGTTGAATAGTTTCATTTTAAAATGTATTTGCTTTTAATTGCAATCCTGTTTTTTCACTTAATCCGAACATTAAGTTCATATTTTGCAAGGCTTGTCCGGCTGCGCCTTTTAAAAGGTTGTCAATAACTGAAATTATGATCAGTTGATCTTTTACTTTTTGAAGAGACAAAAAACAGTTGTTAGTATTTATCACCTGCTTCAGATCAATTTCAAACGGAACAAGATGTGTGAATGGATGTTCGGAATAAAACTCTCTGTAAACTTCTTCTATCTTTTCTAACTTTTCATTTGTATTAACATATTGAACGGAAAAAATTCCTCTTGTAAACGCTCCTCTTTGCGGAATAAATCTCAGTTGTTTAAACGACGGCTGTAATTGACCCATACTTTCAATGATCTCTTTTTCGTGCTGATGTTCCATTACTTTATAAGCGTTCATATTATTATTTCTTTTACTGAAATGAACGCTTTCACTCAATGCCTGACCGGCTCCTGTTGATCCGGTGGTTGCGTTTATGTGAACATCAGAGGTAATAAGTCCGCATTTTGCTAAAGGTAAAAGCGCGAGCTGAATGGCGGTTGCAAAACATCCGGGATTAGCAACTGAATCAGCCATTTTTATTTTTTCATGATTTAATTCCGGCAAACCGTAAACAAATTCCCTTCCATTAAATTGTTTTGTTTCCTGATCCCTGAAATCCTGGCTCAGATCAACGATCTTTGTTTTATTGCTCACCGGATTTTTCATAAGGAACTGTTTTGCTTCTCCGTGCCCTTTACATAAAAAAATAACATCCGCCTCAGAAATTCCGGCGCTGAATTCAAGATCACAAGTCCCGAAAATATCTTTGTGCACTTCATATATTTTCTTTCCGGCTTTGCTTTCGCTTTGTGCAAAAACGATCTTCACATCCGGATGCTGAAGCAGCAATCTCAGCATCTCACCGCCTGTGTAACCCGCGGCTCCCGCTATTCCGGCCTTAATCATTGTTCACTAAATTTTTTTGGTGTTGATTAACATTAAAATAAATAGAAGTTTGATTGCCGAAAATTTTTGTAAACCCTTTAACATCTTCACCGCTAAACGACCTGTTCATCTCCCCGTACGACCCGAATTTATCATTCATCAGATCGTGAGGTGAAGAAACACCTTCGATAAAAAATCTCAAAGGTTCAAGCGAAACAAATACTTTTCCGCTCACATTTTTTTGAGTGCTTTCAAAAAATACTTCAAGGTCTCTCATCACAGGATCAAGGTACTGACCCTCGTGAAGCCAGTTTCCATACCACAGGGCTATTTGGTCTTTCCAATACAATTGCCATTTGGTGAGTACATGTTTTTCTAATGCATGATGCGCTTTAATGATGATCAAAGGTGCTGCGGCTTCAAAACCAACTCTACCTTTAATTCCAATAATGGTATCGCCCACATGAATATCTCTTCCAATTCCAAACGGAGCTGCCTGCTTTTGCAAATATTCTATTGCTTTAACAGGAGAATCGAATTTTTTTTCATTGATCCCTTTCAATTCTCCTTTTTCAAAAGTAAGTTCAATTTTCTCAGGTTCTGTTTTACTTATTTGTGTAGGCCACGCCGACTCAGGCAACGGTAAATGCGAGGTAAGCGTTTCCTTTCCACCAACCGAATTGCCCCAAATACCCTTATTGATACTGTAAAGAGCTTTTTCAAAATTCATTTCAACGCTATTTTCTTTTAAATATTCTATTTCCTGTTGTCTCGATAACTTAAGATCTCTAATTGGTGTAATGATCTTTACTTCAGGAAGCAAAATTTGCAATGCCATGTCAAATCTAACCTGATCGTTGCCGGCTCCGGTGCTGCCATGGGCAATTGTATCAATTCCAAGTAACTTTGCTTGTTGCGCCACTATAAGAGCCTGCACTATCCTTTCGGCACTTACGGATAAAGGATAAGTGTTATTCTTGAGAACATTTCCAAAAATGAGATATTTTATCACTTTTTCATAATACTCTTGTTTTGTATCAATGCAATTAAACGAACTTATTCCCAAATTAACAGCATGCGTTTCCAGTTTCTTTTTTTCACTTTCGGTAAAACCCCCTGTATCAACGGTTATTGCATGCACTTCGAGGTTTAATTCTTTTTTTAAATAAACAGCGCAAAAACTTGTGTCTAATCCTCCGCTGAATGCCAGCAGAACTTTTTCTTTTTTCATTTTTTAAATATTAATGGTTTCTAATTCTTTTTGTTTTTTGTTTTTAAGAAAAACTGCCAGCTTAATCCGCTGAAGCCGTTCAAACAACTTTAATAATTTGCCTGAATCTGATTTTTTTTTCACATTTACTTTCGCCGGGTCAAAAAGCATGGCAGTACACAAACAATTCTTCCTGTCTTTGCTTTGAAGGATCTCAAAATTTACACAGCTTGCACAGCCTTTCCAGAATTGCTCATCTTGCGTGAGTTCAGAATAAGTTACGGGTTCGTAACCTAAACTTGAATTTATTTTCATTACAGCCAATCCTGTTGTTAGTCCGAATATTTTAGCTGTTGGAAATTTTTTTCTCGAGAGTTCAAAGATCTGCTGCTTGATCTCTTTTGCCAATCCGCTTTTTCTGAATTCCGGTGCGACTATCAAGCCTGAATTTGCCACGTATTCGCCATGGCTCCATGTTTCTATGTAACAAAAGCCGGCCCACGCCCCCGTTCTTGTGGTTGCGATGATCGATTTTCCTTCCAGCATTTTTTGCCGGATATATTCAGGAGTTCTTTTGGCTATGCCCGTTCCGCGGGCTTTTGCCGATGACTCCATTTGAAAGCAGATAATTTCTGCTAAGTGCACATCATGCTCATTGGCAATCCGCACAATAAAATGACTCATAGTCAAAATTATATTATGTAAAAAAAATAGATGAATGAATGCTAACCCGCCTTGCGGATCAAGCTAAGAAAGTGGAAATGGCCGTTGCTATCAACGTCGGATACAAAATACCGGGCGCACCGGTAAATCAAACAACAGCTGGGCTGTTGATAAAAATACACTCTTGCTCAAGGAGCCAAATTTTCCGCAGAAGGCGGATGAGCAGATAATGAAAGAGGTCTTTTTCATTTTTTGTTTTTTGCTCTTTGTATTTTTGTTTTTTAATTGAATGCAAATATCTAAATTTATTTTTAATATTTCCAAATTAATTTTAGAAAAATTTATTTCGATGAGGTATTATACCAACACGGCATAAAAATTGTTAGCGCAGGAATACGCGTGCATTGTTGTTTTTGTTTTGGCTCTGCCTTTTTTAAAAAGCTGTTTGTAAAACAAATTGCTTTACCGAAGAAGAACTGAGTGTAACTAACCACGGAGGCACTAAGAACACGGAGAAAAGCACGGAGATCATTTTCCCCTGTTCATCACTAAAGAAAAGTTAGGCATACAGTATCCTCCTCTTTGAGTGCCTGTCTCGAGGCAAGCTCGGGAAGGTGTCACGAAGTGACGGAGGAGGTGACTTATGTTGGTCGGGATTTAAAACCCGACCAGCGGGGTGTCACGAAGTGACGGAGGAGGTGACTTAT
>JANYBY010000176.1 GCA_025360565.1 Bacteroidota bacterium | reverse complement strand
GAAAAAACAAAAAACGCAGTATGCGTGGTTTGTGGATTCAACGCATTAACGCCGGTGTTCGCGAGCACGGTTTAAGCTATTCGGAGTTTATTGGTAAATTAAATGCCAAAGGTTTAAAGTTAAACCGCAAGGTTTTAGCTGATTTGGCAATGAACCACCCTGAGGCTTTTACAGCCGTTATAAACCAGGTAAAATAATTTCTAAGGATTTTATATCTAACATAAGTTATTAACATATTAAGCGTCCAAAATTAGGTTTTGGACGCTTTTTTATTTGTAACAGCATAATTGTTAAAGGAATTCGCAAATTTTAACGTTAGTAATTCAACTTTTTTCTTTAATTTGTATTATACAATAAGTGGGGAGATAAATGATGTATCTCAAACTGGATAAAAATAAATTTTATGAAAGCAAAAGCAGCACCAAAAAAAGCAGAGATAAAAGGTACCACGTACCTTGTTAAACTGCGTATTGATAGAAGAACAGTAATTACGGTTAGAAATAAAGAAAGCTTAAAGAACTGGAAGGCGAAATACCCTGATGCGGTTGAAGTAGTTTAATTTTACCTCTGAACTTAATATCCCGATTTCTTCGGGACGGATTTATATCCATTTTTTTCTTTTAAAATAATAAAGCAACCCAAAGATCACCGCAAGCATTACCGTCCATGTTATGATATAACCATAATGGGAATGCAACCCGGGCATGTGCTCAAAATTCATTCCATACACACCTGAAATAAATGTTACAGGTATAAAAATGGTTGACATAATCGTAAGCACTTTCATGACCTCGTTCATTTTATTGGCGTTGGTACTTATATGAATGTCCATTATGCCGCTGAGAAGATCCCTGTACGTTTCTACGGTATCAATTATCCGTGTGCTGTGATCCTGAAGATCCCTGAAAAATATTTGCGTGTTATCAGTTATCAAACCGTTCTCGGTTCGTATCAAATTATTTATCATATCGCGCAAGGGCCAAACCTGTTTGCGCAAATAAATAACTTCGCGTTTTAAATTATATAAATGAATAAGCGATTCTTTTTTAGGATCGTTCATTATTTCTTCTTCTATCACTTCCAGTTTATCTCCTATTTTTTCAATGGCATTAAAATAACAATCCACCACAGCATCCATCAACGCATAAAATAAATAATCGGCCCCCAACTTGCGCACCCTGCCCTTAGCGAGTCTTAACCTATTCCGTATAATATCAAAGGCATCGCCCCCATGCGGTTCCTGAAAAGATAAAACGGTATTTTCAAGAAGCACCAGAGACAATTGTTCCGAGTGTACTTCGTCTTCATACGCTATCATGCGCATAACCGTTAGAACATAATTGTCAAAATCCTCAAACTTTGGGCGCTGATCAATGTGAACAATATCCTCGAGTGTTAAAGGATGGAGGTTATAAAATTTTCCAATCTTTTCAATTAACGCGATGTTGTGAACGCCTTCAACATTGATCCATTTTACCATGTTGGGCTTAACATGCTTTAAGCATTCTGATAGATCAAAATATTCCGCTTCAAAATAATCGGTTTCGTTAAATTCAATTAAAGTGATCTTTATTTTTTTGTCGGTTTCCTCGCCGTTATAAAACATAGTGCCCGGCGGTGCGCCAATATTGTGAAATTTACTCATCGTCTTCTAAATTTGATCTTCCTTCAACTACAACCACAATTTCTCCCTTAATTGTTTTGGAAGAAAAGTAACTTATTAATTCGTTCAATGTTCCGCGTTTATTCTCTTCGAACAGTTTGCTTAACTCGCGCGATACGGATACCTTTCTGTTCACGCCTAAATGCAATTTTAATTCCTCCAGTAATTTTATTAAACGGAACGGGGATTCGTAAAGGATAAATGTTTTTTCGTTGAGTGCCAGTTCTTTTAATTTTGTTTGCCTGCCTTTTTTTTGGGGAAGAAATCCGTAAAAACTAAATTCGTTGCACGGAAACCCGCTGTTAACAAGGGCGGGCACAAATGCTGTTGCCCCCGGTAAAGTGGTTATGGTAATATCGTTTGCAATGCATTCTCTTATCAATAAAAATCCCGGGTCCGAAATACCCGGTGTGCCTGCATCTGAGACCAAAGCTACCTTTTTTCCGGATCTGATCAATGTAATAATATCTTCCAACACCTTGTGCTCGTTATGCTGATGATAAGATCGTAAGGGCTTTTCAATTTGCAAATGTTTTAATAAGAACGAGGTGTTGCGTGTATCTTCAGCTAAAATAAGATCGGCATTTTTAAGAGTAGTAATTGCCCTAAGGGTAATATCTTCTAAATTACCAATGGGTGTTGGCACTATAAATAATTCCGCTTTCATTCAGCACTGAAGATAATTGTTTGAGGGAGGGAATGTGTTACATAAAAGCAAGAGTTATTGATAGTGACTTGTTAATCGGTTTTTTTTGCCACAAAGACACAAACACACCAAGGGGCACAAAGAATATTTCGTGTATCTTGGAGACTTGGTGTCTTCGTGGCTAATTTTCGGAAGATTCTATTTAAAACTCTGCAGATCGCACAGTTTTTTGTAGGTTCCGTTTTGGGCCAATAATTGTTGATGATTGCCACGTTCAATAATTTCGCCCTTGCTCATTACAATGATCTCATCGGCATTCATAATGGTTGAGAGCCTGTGTGCAATAACAATGCTGGTACGATTTTTCATTAAATTAACCAATGCATCCTGCACCAACTTTTCGCTTTCTGTATCTAAGGCCGAGGTGGCTTCATCTAAAATTAAAATATCCGGATTGCGTAAAACGGCTCGCGCAATGCTTAAGCGCTGCTTTTGTCCTCCGCTTAACTTGCCTCCCCTATCGCCAATATTGGTTTTATATCCCGCGGGGAATTGAATAATAAATTCGTGGGCGTTCGCGATCTTTGCAGCGGCAATTATTTCATCCTCACTCGCGTTTGTTAAGCCAAACGAAATGTTATTCGCAACCGTATCGTTAAACAAAGTGCTTTCCTGCGTTACAATTCCAATGTGTTCACGAATAGATACAGTTCTCAAATTTTTAATATTTGTTCCGTCAATTAAAATTTCTCCTTTGTCGCAATCGTAAAAACGCGGCAGCATATCCGCTAAAGTTGTTTTGCCGCTCCCACTCTGCCCTACCAATGCAATAGTTTTTCCTTTTTCAATTTTAAGGTTAATATTCTTTAATACATATCCATCATCACCTTTGTGATATGCAAAAGATACATTGTTGTATTCAATTTGTTTTTGAAATTGTTTTAATTCTACCGCGTTCTCGTTATCATGAATTAAATTATCGGCTCCCAAGATCTTATCAATGCGTTCTTCACTCGCAATTCCCTTTTGAATAAAACCATACGCCACTGTAATTTGTTTTATTGGAGGAATTATTTGCGATGCCGCTGCAAAATAAAGGATCAACGTTTCAACCGAAAGCCCATCGTTTGAAATGGCCATTCTGCCTCCCAAAAAAAGGATCAACATTAAAATTCCAACAACTGTAGTTTCTGTAAGTGGTGAGGACAGATCGGTTTTACGATACACACTCAACGATTGTTTAAAGAACGTTTGATTAATAGATTCGAATTTTTTTTGGATGAATTTTTCGCCGGTAAATGCTTTAATAATTTTTATGCCGCCCAAACTTTCCTCGAGCGCCGAAAATAAATGCCCGAGGGTTTCTTTGCTTCGTTTTGAAGATCGTTTCAAACTTTTACCAATTAAAACGATAAAAACGGCGGCAAACGGAAGCAATAAAAAAACATATAGGGTTAAGGCCGGACTAATGGCTATCATCATTAACAAGAACATAATGATGGATAAAGGTTCGCGAAAAATAATTTCGAGGCTGGTCATAATTCCAAATTCAATTTCCACCACATCATTTGTGATCCTGCTGATCAAATCTCCTTTTCGCTCATCGCTGTGATAACTTAAGGGCAACTCCAAACTTTTTTTGTGCAATTTATTTCTCAGATCTTTAACAACACCCAAACGAATTGGCGCTATAAAGAACATGGCTAGGTAACGAAACAGGTTCTTAAAAAAAGTCATAAAAAAAACCACAATGCAGATCATAATGAGGGCTTTTATTTTTCCGGCCGCCAGCTGAGAACTATCAGTACCTTCACTGAAAATAATTTGAGAGATCTTATAATTAAAACTCTCATTTAAATAATCAGATATTTTAAGAAGCGAAAAAGACGGAGCCGGCTCATTAAAAACTTTAATAAGGTCATCGTAACTGAAACGCAATAGTTTTAAGAACGGATAAATAAGCGCAATAGAAAAAACAGAAAATAGCGCAAACAAAATATTGAAAATAATATTGAGAACGGCAAAATTCCAATAACCTTTTAAATATTTAAGAACAGAAAAAAGTTTAAACATATATTTAATTCAAGCGCTTAGTCTTTGTTCGCAACAATTACATCTTCTATCGGATCGAGCCTGTGCCTTTGCAATTCGGCTTCGGGCAGCCATTTATTTGTATAAGGATTATCCCGCACCACTCGAAAACCGGCAGCTTTTAATTTATCAAAATAATCCAACCCGTACAATCGCACATGATCCACCTGACCGTGAGCTATTTTGCGCTCTTTATCCGTTTTAAGCGTTTTATCTTCAATTGTTTTATTTAAATTAATTGCCAGTGGCACTTGCAAAACCGCGAAACCTCCGGGTTTTAAAACGCGGTAAATTTCGCGCATGGCCTTATCATCGTCATCCACATGTTCAATCACGTGACAGCAAATTACTACGTCAAATTCATTATCCTTAAAATCCATTTGCTGCACATCCAATCTTACAGGGTTATACTCCATGTATTGCTCGGGCTCAATGGTGCCAACAATTTGCGTAATGGTAGGGCCTGTTAATACATTCGCGATTTCTTTATTGGGAGAAATATGTAAAATTTTTGTAGGCTTTTTGTAAACTTCGGTTCGTGTTTGAAAAAAAAGATACAATAAACGCGAGCGATCTACCGAATAACAATTGGGACATTGTACATTTAATTTATAACCACCACCTGCAACTTTGTATTTTTTAAATATGGGTGATTTAACGCCTTCATGTAAGAACTTACGGTATGTTTTTTTGCAATATAAACAATATACTTTTTTACCGGGATTTATTATTGCAAAGATCTTATTCCTTAATTTTTTTATGGGTTTCATTTATGCAGGTGTCTTATAACGAAAACGACTTTAAAATATTGCTATTGACGCTTGTAAATATAAAAAAATAAATGTTCGGACTGAGGTGAATAATAAGGGATTTATACAAAAAACTGAGTACCTTTACCCAATGGAAAGCCTTAGGCAGCAAAAAGTAAACAAATTAATTCAAAAAGAACTTGCGGAGATCTTCAGGAGCAACGCCAAGACCTTGTTTGAGGGCGCTTTTATAACAGTTACGGTTGTGAGGATCAGTCCTGACCTTGGATCGGCAAAAGTGTATTTAAGCATTATGGCCGCAAAAAATAAACAAGATATTTTCAGGTTGGTTGAAGATCAAACGTCGGTTATACGTAAAAAATTAGGGAATTTGGTTGGCAAGCAATTACGTGTAACACCCGAATTAGCCTTTTTTATTGACGATTCGCTGGATTACGCGATGAAGATAGAAGAACTGCTTAAGAAATAATTTAATGCCACAAAGTCACATGGACACTAAGCTTCACAAATTACAATTTAACTCTTTGTGTACCTTTGAGACTTTCAGCCTTCGTGGCAATTAAAAAACTTAATAAATAATAATTATTGGATTTTTCGCTTTACATAGCAAAACGTTATTTGGTTTCAAAAAAATCAAACAACGCCATTAATATTATTAGTTGGATAAGTATTACGGCCATTGCGGTTACAACGGGAGCTTTAATCATTATACTTTCCGCCATGAACGGGCTTACTAGCACCGTTGCAAATTTATACAATGTGTTAGAGCCCGACCTGAAAATTACCGCCAAAAAAGGAAAATACTTTGAAGCAAACGATGAGCTTATCAAAAAAATAAAAAGTACCGAAGGTGTAAAAGTTATTTCGAAAACACTTATTGATAAAGCCTTAATAAAAAATTTAGATAAACAAGTTTTGGTTTCTATTAAAGGTGTTGATGCCAATTTTAATAAAATAACCAAAATAGATTCGGCGGTTGTTGAAGGAATTTACGGATTAGGTGATTCATCGAATAAAATATTATTGGGCGGAGGAATTGCCAATCAGGTACAGGTAAATATGAGTGTATTTGTAACTGAACTCGTTTTGTATAGCC
>JANYBY010000127.1 GCA_025360565.1 Bacteroidota bacterium | reverse complement strand
GTAATATCGTTTTGTACCTCCGGTAAACCGCACCATGTATAACTGATCGAGTTCATAATGAATATTTTTTCCGGGTTTTTTATTGTTTGCGATCGTAACAGCGCCCAACAAAGTATCCAGAACTTTTTCACCAACTGCAATTCCATTCAATAAATAAAGTGTATCCTGCTCTTTTGTTTGAGAAAAAAAATTCATTGGAACCAAGGCTGAAAAGACAAGGATAAAAACCCATTTAAACATAAACAAATATAGCTATAATGGCGCTTTAAATGATTTAAAAAGCGCTGGTATTTTACTGAAAATACGTTATTTTCCTTATGGGGAAGGTTTCTTGAGATTCTTTTCTGAGAATTTTGTTAAATCATTTATCCAGGCCGTCAGCCCTTATTTTTGCGCGTCGCGTTTAGCTATTTCCTTTTTAATTAACGCAGCTTGTTTGTAATCTTCCTTATCAAGGGCCTTGTTAAGCTGATCATGAAGCTGAACGTAAGTGTATTTGCTAAATTCATCCAATTGCTTCCTCTTATCAATTTCCTTTTGTATAACTAACATTGCGTCAAGGTCACTTTCTATATTTGCCGCTTTTAATGCAATTGCGAGATCGGATTCAGGATACCCTGAATAATCAATTAAAGCTTTTTTTGAAATGGGCGGAGGGTTATTATTGTTATTGTTATTACCATTGTTATTACCATTGTTATAATTTTTACTTCTTAAATTACATCTAATCTCGTTAGGGCTTGCTTTGATTAAAGCTCCGGTAGCAAGATCTACAACTATTGGAAGCCCTAAAAATATAATATCAAAAATTAACGCCCCCGGCTTAACTTTACTTTTAAGAAGGAATGTTTGATCCTCGTAACCATTTTCTTTGATCACAATTTTGGAATTTGCAACGCTCCAACCATACATCTTAACAGAGCAAGGGCCTGTGCCAACGAGTGTTCCATTACGGTATACCTTAGCCGTTGGTGGATTTACTGAAGTAATATATACACTGGCCCTTACCCTTGTAAAAATTGTCGCGCAACTTGATAGGAAAATCATCAGCATTCCAAATATTATAGCTTTCTTCATTTTTTTCTTACGAAATTTAGTTCTATTTTTTCTTATTAATTACCTCTTGAATTTGTTTAGCTCTTGTGTAATCTTCTTTTTCAACCGCTTCTTTTTTAAGTCTTGTTAATTCTTCTAAAGATTTACTTTCTAAACTGTTGTTTGAATTGTTTGATGACCCTCCCTTTGGTGCCTTCCGGTTTTCTATCTCAGTTTTAATTAATTCCGCTTGCTTATAATCTTCTTTTTCAATCGCCTTACTTAACTGATCTTGCAATTGAGCATTATTATATTTACTGAATTCTTCAGCTTGTTTAAGTTTATCTATTTGTTTTTGATAGGCCAACACCCCATCTAAATCACCTTTTGCATTTGCATCATTTCTGAGTTTGGTTAACTCTGCAATTGCTTTGCTTCCTGAACTATTTCCCCCATTATTTGCCGCGGCGCTTTTTTGTTTCTCAATCGCCGCTAATTTTTCCGCTTCTGCTTTTTCTGCTCTTAACTTATCTGCTGCTGCTTTTTCTAACGCCGCTTTTTCTGCAATCGCCCTGTCATTTTCTCTTTTCTCTGCCGCTGCTTTTTCCGCTAACTCTTTATCCTTTGCCAGCTTTTCTGCTTTAAGATTCTCCGCTGCTGATTTATCGGCGGCCAGTTTTTCTTTTGCCGCTTCTGCTTTATCCGCTACCTCTTTTTCCCTCGCCAGCTTTTCCGCATTAAGTCTTTCGGAGGCAGCCTTACTTGCTGCTAATTTTTCTGCCGCAGCTTTCTCGGCAGCCGCTTTCACTTCGGCAGCTTTTTCCTTTAACAGGTTTTCTGCGGCAGCTTTATCAGCTGCAACTTTATCTAATGCTAACTTTTCAGCAGCAGCTTTTTCCTTTACAAGATTTTCTGCCGCAACTTTATCCGCTGCTGCTTTATCGAGCCCTAATTTTTCCGCCGCAGCTTTCTCTGCAATTACTTTATCTGCCGCAGCTTTCTCTGCGGTTGCTTTATCTGCTGCCGCTTTCTCGGCAGCCGCTTTTTCCTTTGCCAGACTTTCTGCCGCGGCTTTCTCTGCTGTAAATTTTTCATTTGCCGCTTTACTGGCAAGTTCTTTTTCTATCGCTTTATCTGCAGCCACTTTTTCTGCCTCTATTTCCTCTTTAGTTAATGCCACCTTTTTGCTGCCATCAGTAACATTACCCGATTGCGGACGACTATCAAGCTCTTTTTTAATAGCAAGCATGGCATCTAAATCATTTTTTTCGGTAGCTTCTTTTAATTTGGTGTTTAATCCGGGTGTTGAGTAGTTTGCATAATCAGTGCCCACTTTTTTAGCAGGTGGCGGAACATATTTGTACTCGCCTTTTTTGTTTACGTATTCATTTATAGGCTGCTTTTTATCCTGTGATATACAAGCAAAACTAATTATGATAAAATTAATGATTAAGATAATTTTAGTCATTTTGTCCATTTTTAATAAATATTACTGTTAGTTTTTTATTGATATATAAACGAATTCGGTATTTATTTTTTTCTTTTATCCATTTCCGCTTTTATTTCACCCGCTGTTTTGTAATCATTCCCCTCAATTGCTAATTTTTTCAGGGTTTCTAAATCCCCCAAAGAATATTTTGCGTATTTTGACTCGGATGAATTTGATTTATTGTTATTACTATTGTTTTGATTGTTATTGTTGTTTGGATTGCTATTGTTGTTATAATTGTTGCCTGAGTTATTACCACCAGAATAATTGTTATTGATGTTGTTTGAATTATTTGAAGAGATATACCGTGAAGCATAAATTTCAAAACCAGCTTCAAATGCTTTTTTAAACGCTTTTTCATGTCCATGATTTCCAGCTCCAATAATAAAGAAAGGATAAAAACTTCCTATCATAGGAATTAATTGCGGCCAGGTTTGAATTTTGTTTACCCCTTCCAGATCAACCCTCGCACTAAAATCATTGTGTTTCTGACTATAAAATTGCAACGAAGCAGTTGCAATATACTTATCGCTTACTGCGCTGCTAATAAATGTTACTCCATAGTATGGGAATATCAGCAGATCGGCATTTAATTTTTGAGCCAATTCAGCATATTTATCGCGCGATGATTTGGTATCTTCCATTGGTAATCCGGATTGCTGAAACATTTGGTTAGAAGTATTATAATCAATAACACTATATCCTTTTTTTTCCAGAATTTCTTTCATGGTTGCATGATTTTTTACGCGCCATGCCTCAGGGTTTTGTAAGCTAACCGGCAAACGATTTGGCAAGATAGCTACCGTTTTTATTTTAACGTCCACAGGCTGTATAGAAGGTTCACTATACAGGAGGGCCTTTCCAACGGTACTGCAAGAGCTTAAGACTGATACAATGACCGAAAGTAAAATAAATCTTACAGTTGTTATTTTCAACATGGTTTTTTGGTTCTTAATTATTGTTTCTTCTTGTTAATTATTAGCTGTATTTTTTGGGCTGTATCGAAATCATCTTTGGAAACAGCTTCATTCTTCAATTTAATTAATTCTTCTATTGATTTGCTGTCTAAATCATCCTTAGCCGGCATGGCGTTTTGTTTGGCACGTTTGGCAATTTCTTTTTTAATTAATTCGGCTTGTTCGTAATCTTCTTTTTCGAGTGCTTTAGTCAATTGTTCTTTCAATTGAACATCACTGGATTTAGCCAATTCATTTCGTGCTTTTCGTTTATCATTTTCTTTACTAATGGCTAACATGGCATCCAGATCACTTTTAGCAGTGGCTTCTTTCAAAGCCAAATTTAGATCCGCATCCGAATAACCAGAATAATCCACCGTGTTTTGTTGCGGAGGTGGGGGGTAATAATTGTTTTGGGTATTGTAATTTTCAAATTGATTTTGTTGGTGTTTTGGTTTCCTGATCTTTGATTTTAATTTACGGGTATTGATCAAATCATATCTTACAACCAGTTGCAGCGAATTAGAATACTCATTTATATAATGAATGGTACTAACATTATCACTTGTTCCATAATCTTTTTCTATTTCCACAACCGGTTTATTTTCTCCAAAAATGTGGATAAAATCAAGTTTAGATCTAATACTTACATTTAATCGTTCCATTATATTATAACCATAACCTAAATTTATTCCATAAGAACATATCTCAAACAAGTCCAAATTCGGCATTGTAAAGGTTATATATTCACCGAATAAAATATAGTGTTTTCCTTTACCAAACATAAAATATTGATTAAATCCGCTTTCCAGGCTCAAGATGTTTAGTTTGTAATAAGAACTAATTTCAGGCACCTGATATCTATCAACACAAAACATAATTGGCATTTCAAGGGCAAATTTCTTTCCTTTAAATCCAACCCCTATCCCTAACCTGTATCCATAACTATTTTTAATGGCATAATCAAAAGCGGTTGACTGCTTATTATCATAATATCTAATCCGATAATCACCGGAACTCATGCCTCGGTTAACAGAAACTGCAGCATTGAGAATAAAACCAGTACTCATAAAAAACTTACTTGTATCTTTTGGGGTTTGTTCCTTAGCTTTAATTTCAGTTTTAACCACCGTTTTATTTGGCTGACTATACATTTGTGCCATAATGTTGATAACGTTTCCAATAAAACAAAGAAGTATTATTCCTATTCTCATTTTATATATTTTTTAATATTTGATTCGAATAAACATTAATTAAAATTTTCTCACTGCCCTCACACCACATAGTACATTTTTAAAAGTTATAGTTTTAGTTCCTGCAGTTGTAATTTTTTGAGAATATGCTTCAATCTGTGAGACCTCCGTCGAGCTCCAATAAAAGCCTGAGGAAAACCCTGAAAGCTTACTATAAGCTGAACGAATTAAATTCAATTCATCTATTGATGGCAAATACCAATCGTTATAACCTTCTGATATAAAATCGTCGCATAATTTTGCAGCAAACGTTGCAGACGCAGTGCCCGAAGCCGAAATAATTAAACTCGTATTGCTGCTCCCGGTATAAACTGCACTTAAATTAGCACCTGTTAATATATAGAAATTAGACCAAGCCACAGGAACAGACTGGTCACTCTTCGCCGCTATAAGTCCGTGAAGGCCGTCTGCTTCAACATACGTAACTATACCTCCGCCGTAATCATCGCCAATTTCCTTTGGGGAAATCGGTGCATTTGCAGGCACCAATACACGTTTATCTTTATTGCAGGCAAAACAAATTATAGTAAAACTAATTATCAGGCAAATTTTGCTAATTTTTTCCATTGCACTATAAATATACTATTATTTTTTTGTGAAGTTCATGTGGTCTTATCATTGCCTTCTCATTTTTAAATTAAGATAAAAGGAGTACTTATTATTAATGAAAGTCTTTACGGGTTAATTTTGAATTTTTCTTTTAATTCCGGAAAAAGTTCGTTTTTAAAATTGCTGCTTATTACTTTTCTATACGCTTCGTTACCTGCGGCCACATGGTCTTGCTTCACCCCTTTTATACTTGCAAATTGTTTAGAATAAATTTGTTCGTTGTCTTTGGTGCTGGTTATTGTTATGTTTGCGTCCAGAAAAGTTACCGACAAATCAAAGGCCTGTCCACCTTTGCGGGTATCTCCCGAAATATTAACTATAAAATCGGCATTGGCTTTATTAGGCACAAATGAAAAACCGTTCTGTTTTAGAAAATCTTTCAGCGCCGGTTCCAAAATATTTATTGAAAGTTTGTTACTTAAATTTTTCTCATCTGTAGCGAAAAAAATTGATGGATTACTAATGGTGATAGTAAATAAATCATACTGTGCAATTTTTTTAAGAATGGCTCTGGTAATTAAAACATCTTCATTTTCTTTAAGCAGTTCGGGCAGGTCAACCATTGCTTTTAGCGTTGCATTATTATCCCCTGAAACCACCCCGGTTAACTGGGTGGTGCAAACTCCCTGGTCGTTGCTTATTGACTTTTGGGAGCTTAGAGAGATTTCGCCTTTTTGAGTAAGGTAGACAAGAGGTAAATTTGAAAAGCTTTTTTCCACGCCCTTTATAACACACACAGTTTTTACATTCAATTCCTGGTTTATTTTCTCACCGGTTTTTATATTTACTTTTTTGTTTTGCGCTATGACTTTGGTATTTGCGAATATATTATTTATTGCGGAAAGAGTTCCGTTAAACAATTCGCTGCTTTTAGTTTTAAGTGCCGCGTCAAATGTTTCGGCAAGATAAGGTTCAATTGGTTTTGTACTTAATAAATAAGCATTAATAGCCTCTGCATAATTTCCGGATGCCTCTGACTGTTTTGCTTTATTAAAAAGATCTTCTGAATTTTTTACCGCCGCTTCAAACTTTTGTCTTTTTAAGGAGTAATACGAGGATTTAGACAAACGATAGTAGATCCAGTATTCGTTCTTATCCTGCCAAATATCTACCGTCTCATACCCTTCTATGTCCTGTTGGACATTAGTTTTAATTTTATTTTCGTACGATTGTTTTACTTCGTTATCAATTTCAGTTGTTTTTAAAAATGTTTCGCTATTGATCTTAACTATAATTTCAGATGAAAGTCCTTTTAAGGCTTTTGATTTGGCTTGATCAATATAATCAGGACTGGTTTTAGAAGCAAAGTTTATGCCCGTAAAATAATCGTTTGAAATCGGCGGGTTAGTTACCCAATCTGGTTTCTTTTGCGCGTTGATAACACTGCTTATTGCAAAAATATTCAGGAATAAAAAGAGTAGAGCGTTTTTCATAATTTGTTTTAATAAAAATGACTTTTTTGAAAGGGGGAAATTTATTTATTTTCTCCTTTTTTCAATCTCTTCTTTTATTTCACCGGCGGTTTTAAAATCGCTGTTTGTAACAGCCGATTTTTTAAGTATTTCTAAATCTTCAATTGAGTATTTTGCATACTTTGATCCTGAATTAGAATTGTTGTTTGAACCGTTATTACCGGAATTACCATTGTTGTTATTGTTGTTGCCATAGTTGTTATTGTTGTTAGGGCTGTAAGACCTGTTTGGTGTGGGAAAAGTGGAAAAATAAAGTTCAAAAGCTTCCCCGAACGCTTTTTTAAATGCCTTCTCATGCCCGGTTTTTCCTTCAACAAATCCTATGATGCTATACCCAAACGTGGCAACTGTAGAGAGAACCGAGATAACGGATGCCACACCGCTGCCTGAACTGGATCCGGATGAAGTAGTGCTCGAGCTCGCTGCAGCAATTATAGCCGAAACCGCGGTGCCTATCAGGGGAAGAGCTAATTGCGGCCAGGTTTGTATTTTTCGCTGACCTTCCAAATCAATTCTTGCGCAAAAATCATTATGTTTAAGGCTGTAAAATTGAAGTGATCCTGTGGAAATGTACGCATTACTGAATCCGGTGGAATTAAAGGTTATTCCATAATACGGGAATACTAAAAGGTCGGCATTTAACTTTTGTGCCAGATCGGCATACTTATCACGGGAAGCTTTAGTATCCTCTAACGGAAGGCCGGATTGCTGAAATAATTGGTTTGAAGTATTGTAATCAACCACAGCAAAACCTTCTTTTTCCAAAAGTACCCTCATGACTTCATAGTTTTTTGTGCGCCATTTTTCAGGATCCTGCATTGATACAGGTAAACGATTAGGTAAAATAGCCACTGTTTTACCTTTAACGTCTTGTGGTGGTATAGTAGATTCAGTAAAAAGTAAAGCGTGCGCTGTGGTTTTACAAGAGGTTAGTGCCAATGCAAAAACCGACAGTAATATAAATTTGATAAATGTTTTGTTCATAGGGATTTTTTTATTGTTGTTTTTTCTTATTAATTATTTGCTGTATTTTTTGTGCAGTATCAAAGTCATCTTTAGAAACAGCTTCATCTTTAAGCTTATTTAATTCTGAGATAGTTTTGTTGTTAAGATCGTCAGATTTATTTGGTTGGGCATTTCGTTTTGCAATTTCC
>JANYBY010000122.1 GCA_025360565.1 Bacteroidota bacterium | reverse complement strand
TTGTGATTGGTTATGTTAGCGGCAAACAATGCATTGTTGTGGCAAACGATGCAACCGTAAAAGCAGGAGCCTGGTTTCCTATTACAGGAAAAAAGAATTTACGCGCGCAGGAAATTGCAATGGAAAATCGTTTGCCGATTATTTATTTGGTAGATAGTGCCGGTGTTTATTTGCCTATGCAGGACGAAATTTTTCCGGACAAAGAACATTTTGGAAGAATTTTTAGAAACAACGCCATAATGAGCAGCGAAGGCATTTTGCAGATCGCCGCGGTAATGGGCAGTTGTGTTGCCGGTGGCGCTTATCTTCCCATAATGAGTGATGAAGCCATGATCGTTGATAAAACCGGTTCTATTTTTTTAGCGGGAAGTTATTTGGTAAAAGCAGCAATTGGTGAAACAATAGATAATGAAACGTTGGGCGGTGCCTCAACCCATTGCGAAGTAAGCGGGGTTACTGATCATAAATGTTTAAACGATGCTGACTGTTTAACACGCATCAGAAATATTATGAGCAAGGTAGGCGATTATGATAAAGCAGGATTTGACAGAATTAAATCTTCTGTTCCCAAAAAAGATCCCAAAGAAATTTACGGCATTATACCCGACGCGCGCGACAAACAATTTGATATGCGCGAAATTATTGAGCGTTTGGTTGACAACAGCGAGTTTGATGAGTACAAACAACTTTACGGCCAATCTATTATTTGTGCTTACGCTCGTATTGATGGCTGGGCCGTTGGTATTGTAGCAAACCAGCGAAAAGTGGTGAAGGCAAAAAAACCGGGAGGAGGAATTGAAATGCAATTTGGCGGCGTAATTTATAGTGATAGCGCCGATAAAGCCGCACGATTTATTATGAATTGCAATCAGAAAAAAATTCCACTTGTATTTTTGCAGGATGCTACCGGTTTTATGGTGGGCTCACGCAGCGAACAAGGAGGAATAATTAAAGATGGCGCAAAATTAGTGAACGCCATGAGCAATAGTGTTGTTCCAAAGTTTACAATTATTATCGGCAATAGTTACGGTGCGGCTAATTACGCCATGTGCGGTAAAGCCTACGATCCGCGTTTAATTGTAGGATGGCCTACGGCGCAAATAGCGGTAATGGGCGGTGCGCAAGCCGCAAAAGTTTTGGTGCAAATAGAAGTGGCAAGCTTAAAAGCAAAGGGCGAAGAAATTACCCCGGAAAAAGAAACAGAGTTGTATAACAAAATTAAAGACCGCTACGATGTACAAACCACACCGTATTATGCGGCATCACGCATTTGGGTGGACGCGATCATTGACCCCTTAGAAACACGAAAAATAGTGAGTATGGGAATTGAAATGGCCAACCACTCACCTATTAAAAAGAGATACAACGTAGGCGTTATACAAACTTAATTTTAGCTGTGAAGACTTTATTAAATAAGCTTTTTACAAAGGAAAAACCAAGCGAGATCCTTTATTCACACAAGTTGGAAATGATCGGAGGGAAATTAATTTGTCTTGATCTGATCCCGAAAGGAAGCACAATTATTTCTGGTGGAGTAGGCAATGATGTTAAGTTTGAATTGGAATTAATAAAAAGAAAAAACGTAAAGGTGATTGGTATCGATCCCACCAATACCGCTCAACAATACATAAAAAATCTTGAAGCAACCGAACCTTTACTAAAAAGCAATTATACGTATTTAAAAAAAGCACTAAGCCACTCGAACGAAGCCATCACTCTTTTTTTTGGTGATAATGATATGATGTCCTCGGTTTCGTCTCAGCACCGAGACGCCGCAGCGCAAAATTCTTTTGTTTGCGAAGCCATTACCATTGATGAATTAATGGCTCAATACAAAAACACGGCTTACATTAAAATAGATATTGAAGGCGCGGAATACGCCATTTTAAATAAACTCGAAAAACTTTCAGTGCCGCAGATCAGTATTGAGTTTCATCACCATTGCTGCACCGAATACAGTTTAGCTCAATCCATCTCATTAATTCAAAAAATTGAAAAGATGGGATACGATGCCATTGATTACGGCGCTTATCATGGCCGCGACAGAGCCTTGCCTGAATTTTCTTCCAAATGGAGTGATTTGAATTGCGAATTGTTGTTTATTAAGAAGTAAGAGGTACATCCCCTCCCCTCCTAAAATAGGAGTCAGATCAATTACTGTTTATTGTCCACTCATTTTGAAACTTGCAGCTCATTTCAGGATCAAGTTTTATATACGTTATTTTAGAACGTTTTTTTATCCAGTCTTTTACAACTTGTTTTTTTCTGAAAGAGGTTGCCATAATGGCCAATTTTTGATAATCGTCCTTTAAATTGGTTTTATGCGGATCGATCCTGTTCTTCAATTTCAATAATCTGTAACCGGGTTTGCCATCCGTTAAACCCGTAAACTGCATGGGTTTGCTCATATCCCCAACTTGCATGCTGTTTAATGTTACAATTAAATTCTGATCCATCTGACTCAAATCTTCATTATCAAATTTTGTACTTGCAGTTTGCGGATTAATTAAAAGTCCGCCGTTTTGTTTTGTATCCTTATCATCACTGAATTTTAGCGCGGCCTCTTCAAATGTATATTTACCTTGCCTGATGCCACTGTAAATAGAATCCAACTCCGTTTTACATTTAAAAAAATCGGCGTTATCCATTTTTGGTGTAATTAAAATATGCCTAAGGTCAACCAATTCGCCTTTACGCTGAATCAATTCAATAAAATGATAACCGTAAGATGTTTCAAACACGGTAGAAATTTCTCCTGCTTTTAACCTGAATGCTACTGCCTCAAAAGCCGGATCCATAACGCCCCGCGCCACATTTTTATATTCGCCTCCATCCTTAGCCGAGCCCGGGTCTTCGCTGTAAAGACGTGCAAGGGTTTTCATATTTCCTTCACCTTTTAATATTCGTTGCCTGTAACTTTCTAAAAGCGTTTTTGCTTCGGCCTTTGCTTCGGCACTATGTGTAGGCTTTTTTACAATTTGTTCGAGTTCCACTTCCGAATTGATCAGAGGTAAGCTGTCTTCGGGAATAGTTTTAAAAAAAATTCTTATTTCGGCAGGTGTAGGTTTCATATCGCCTACAATTTTTCCTTCCATTTTTTGAGAGATCAATTGCTGCTGCACTTCTGGCCTGAAGTCGTCTTTTATTACATTGGTACGCTTGCCGTAATACGATTCTAATTTCTCCTCGCTACCGAACTGACGTATAAAATGGGCCATACGGCGGCTTAATTCATGCTCCACTTCAGCGTCACTAACGGTAACACTGTCTCTATCCGCTTGTGCCAATAATAATTTCTGAAACACCAGCATTTCAAA
>JANYBY010000119.1 GCA_025360565.1 Bacteroidota bacterium | reverse complement strand
GTAATATTGCTTACCGATGTATAATGCGTGCGCTCTAATGTTGAATCTTTTTTAAAATGAATATTATCACTATAATCTTTATTCGAATTCAGATCGCTTTGGGTTGCGTATCCGCCAACGCTTCCGGCTATTTGTTCAATTTGTTTGGTGCTTTGCAACACATCTTTTACTTTACATTTTAAATTGGCGGTGCGAATAAAATTATGCGTTATGCCATTAATGGTATCGGTAGCAATGCCCGGCACAAAAGCAGAGACTGAATCGGCCACGGCTTTTGAAGCTTCCAAGTAATTTCTATCTTCCTTTCTTCCATCAGAACAAGCGGCCAGTAAAATAACAGTGATTGGAATTGAAATAAAAAGGGAGTTTTTAAACAAAGTAATTCCGCTTCCAACGCATACCTTGTAGGCGTTAGAACAATTTTTTAAAATGTTCATAGGGTTAGATTTTATTATTTATCCCGGAAACCGAAAAAGGTAACCTTTTGGAAATTATAAATGAATTTTGACGATCTGAAAGTTTAATTATTTGGGCGCCCCCTTCGGTCGGGCTGTTCCGGGCTCCGCTTCGCTTCGGCCTCCTCGGCCCGCCAAAAGAGGCAGGCGGGCCTGCGGTGGCTAAACCCTACACATCCCTGGCGCGCAATCCGCGGCTTCTAATGCAGAATCTTAAAAACAAGTTCCTTCAACAATTCCCCGTTTTCAATGCTCGGGTTGCCTACTCCTTTGGTTTTTAGGTCGCACTCTTTAAGATAGCTGAAAATATTTTTAAGTTTGTGCGTATCGTATGAGGCGGCTGCCCTTGCATAGCCTTCAACAAAAAAGGGATTAACCCCCAAAGCAGTTGCAGCGGCAAATTTACTTTTATCCGCCAAAAAATGATATTTTAAAATTTTGCTGAAATAACCGTAAAGCGAACTCAAAGTTAAAACCGATGGCTCGTTAGACCCCAGATAATTTACAATACGGTTAGCCCTTAAAATATCTTTTTTTGCCAAAGCGTCTTGTAACTCAAACACATTGTACTCTTTACTAATGCCAATGTTATTTTGAATCAATTCACTCGTAATTTCACCTCCGGGTTTTACATTTATTATTAACTTATTTATTTCGTTGGTTATTTTACTCAGGTCCATTCCCAAAAACTCAGCCAATAAAAAAGACGCTTTAGGAGAAATGGTGTAATTCAACTCTTTTACATAAGTTGTTATCCACTCGGACAATTGATTGTCGTAAATTTTTGGTGTTTCAAAATACACAGCGTTCTTCTGCAGCGATTTTGCAATGGCGCTCCGCTTATCAATGGTTTTATATTTATAACAAAAAACTAAAATGGTAGTAGGTTGCGGGTGCAATAGATAATTTAAAAATTGCTGCACGCTTGTGTTGGCGGTTGATTTGGCGGGTGCCTCATCGTCATCTGCCCCGGCGCTTTTATTTAACTCTTTTAAATTTTGGGCTTCTTTTACAATTACAACCTGGTACTCCCCCATCATAGGGAATTGTTTTGCCAAACCTAATATTCCGCCCAGATCAATTTCTTTCCCGTAAACCACACTTTGATTAAATTCTTTGTCGGCATCCTCCAAAACGTTAGTTTCAATGTAATCGCTTATCTTATCAATATAATAAGGTTCTTCGCCCGATAAAAAATAAACCGGCTTAAAGATCCTGCGCTTCAGATCCAATAATATTTGATTAAACTCTTTCAACTTTTAAATGAATAATTTTGCTTTGGGTATTTCTAAAATAAATTCCGACCCGTTATCGTTTTTAATTTTTAGGTTAGCTTCTATTTGTTCAGATAGAATATGGATCAGATCCATACCGATAGAATTTTTTGCGCCCGATTTAAAATCCCCGGGCAGGCCAATTCCGTTATCTTTTATTTTTATACTGCAAAACGTTTCATTTTCGCTAACACTCACCGTTATTATTCCATTCTTATTATCCGGAAAAGCGTGTTTAAACGAATTGGTGAGCAATTCATTTATCAACAGACCAAGTGGCACGGCGTTATCAATATTAATTTTTCGGTTATCGGCGTATAGTTCAGTTATTAATTTAATGCCTGTTGGCGGAAAGCTAGATTCTATTTGTCGTACAAGGCTTTCTACATATTGATTGATGGGTATTTGTGAAAGATTTGAATTTTGATACAGCATTTGATGTGTTAACGCAATAGCATTTATGCGCTGTTTGGCATCCATCAAAATAGATTCCGCTTCTTTGCCCGCTTCTTTTGTAATTTGCAAACTAAGCATGCTGGTAATGATTTGCAGATTGTTTTTTACCCGGTGGTGGATCTCTTTAATTAAAATTTCTTTTTCTTTAAGCGACTGCTCTATTTGCGCGTTTTGAAGATTGATCTTTTCGTTTTTCTGCGAAAGGTCCAGTTCACGCTTTTTAAAGAATCTGTTTCTCATCATTAAAAAAATAACAATAGCCAATAAAACCAAAATGCCGGCGAGTTGGTACGCTCTAAAAGTTTTGTGGTTTGCATCATCCAGGTTTTTTTGTTCAAGGATCTTATTTTTTTGTTTTAACTCAAATTCTCTTTCCTCGATCTTAAAAGCAATTTCGGTATTTAATAAGCCTTGTACTTTTTCGAGCTGCGTAAGGCTATCCTTTAAACTAAAGTATTTATTCAGATATTTTATGGATCTGTCGTAATCACCCTGTGCCTGGTAAAAAGTAGACTTTAAATACAAAAACTTTAGGCTTTGGCTTACATCGCTTAAATGAAGGGTTATTAAATTTTCGGCCGAGTCTAAATATTTTTTTGCAAGCGGCTTGTTGTTTTGTTTCAGTAAACATTCAACCATTAAATTATAACTGTTAAAGGCGCTGCCATAATCGTTGTACCGCAAACTAAAATAAATATCTTCTTTTAAAAGCGGAATGGCTTTAGCAATGTTGCCTTTATTGTAATAACTAAAACCTAAGTTGCCGCCAATTAACGCCTTAAAAAATTCGTAATGCGTTTTTTTATCGGCCGGATATTTAAGTGTGGTTAAAACTTCTTTGGCTTTTAAAAAACAAACTTCGGCACTATCGGAATTATGCTGACGGTTAAAATAAACACCCACATCATTATACAAACTCGCCAAAGCGTCGGTATCATTTACAGTATGTAATTTTGCGAATTCGTTCCTTCTTTCCTTGATCGCTTCCGGATAAAAATTAAGCAAAGCAAACAAGCTGCTTTTGTTTACTCCAAAATTAACGATCAGGGTATCGGGTTTTCGAATTCTTAAAAGTTCCAATCTGGCATTTACCTCGTATGCTTTAATGTAATTTCTTATTTTAATAAAACACGATTTTAAAATGCTGTAACACCTTAAAGAATCAACAATGTTTGTGGCACGGTATTGGATGCCGTTCTCGATAATAAAAACCGCTTTTACATAATTTTTTTTTGCAAGCTCAAGGTTGGCATCAATAATATCCACCAGCAATTTTCCTTCCTGGCTGGCGCTTTTGGCATACACTAATTTTTTCGCTTTTTCTAACGAATCTTTAATTATAGGATAAATATCTTTTAACACATCCGGCTCAAGATTAGAGGCCAGTTTTATTTTATTTTTAACGCTCGCTTTAAAAAAATCATCGCAAAATTTCTTGCGTTCATTTTGTGCGTTGAACACAACAGAAAAAAACAGCAAAAAGATGATGTAAAAGATCTTCACACGAGGAAACATATTTTTTTTATCCAACATTTTTAATTTATTATTTCTCATCCCGCCCATCCGTCTCTATCCAAACTGCGGTACTGAATAGCTTCTGCCAAATGGTTTGTTTCTATGTTTTCCGAATTTTCAAGATCCGCAATGGTCCTTGCTACTTTCAAGATCCTGTCGTAAGCCCGGGCGCTTAAGCCCAAACGTTCCATGGCTGTTTTTAAAAGCGTGTTACCCGCATCGGTTAAAGTGCAAAATGTTTTTAGATCCTTTGTACGCATTTGCGCGTTGCAATGAACTTTTTCATCGTTTTTAAAACGTTCGCTTTGCAAAAGTCGTGCACCAATAACTCTATCCCTTATATCCGCACTTTTTTCGGAAGTTTGCTGTTTACTTAATTCGCTGAACGGAACAGGTGTTACTTCTACATGCAGATCGATCCTATCTAACAAAGGCCCGCTTATTTTATTTAAATATTTTTGTACAACACCCGGCGCGCAAACACATTCTTTTTCGGGATGATTGTAAAATCCGCAAGGACAAGGATTCATACTTGCTATGAGCATAAAACTCGCGGGATAATCTACACTAAATTTTGCACGGCTTATATTTACTACCCGGTCTTCGAGCGGCTGGCGCATAACTTCCAGAACGGAACGTTTAAATTCGGGTAATTCATCTAAAAATAAAACACCGTTATGGGCTAAACTTATTTCGCCGGGCTGTGGATTATTTCCGCCACCTACAAGGGCAATATCAGAAATTGTGTGGTGCGGACTTCTGAACGGGCGCTGGGTTATTAATCCGTCATTCCTTCCTGTACGGCCGGCTACGCTGTGAATTTTTGTGGTTTCTAAAGCTTCTTCTAATGTAAGCGGCGGCAATATACTCGGCAAACGCTTGCTCAGCATGGTTTTGCCGGCACCGGGCGGACCAATTAAAATTACATTGTGCCCACCGGAAGCGGCTATTTCTAAAGCACGTTTTATATTTTCCTGTCCTTTTACATCTGCAAAATCAAATTCAAGCGATTCCAAATTATTTAAAAAGGCAACGTTAAGATCAATTTCAGCCTTTGGCAGATCATTGGTTTCTTTAAAAAAACCAATTACTTCTTTTAAATTTTTTGCATACAAAACATCCAGGTCTTTTACAACCGCTGCCTCCTCGGCATTTTTTTCAGGTAAAATAATTCCTTTAAATCCATCGGCTTTTGCCTTTACCGCAATTGGCAATGCCCCGCGAATAGGCCTGATGGCGCCGTCAAGGGCCAACTCGCCCATAATAACATAGTCTGATATTTTTTCGGAGGGAATTTGTTCGCTTGCCGCCAATATACCAACTGCAATGCTCAGATCATAAGCCGAACCTTCCTTACGAATATCGGCCGGGGCCATGTTTACTGTGATCTGTTTGCCCGGAATTTTTAAACCATGGTGTTTTAAAGCAGTGTCTATCCGCTGCTGACTTTCTTTTACCGCACTATCGGGTAAACCAACCATATAAAAATTTACGCCTATACCAATATTTACTTCAACTGTAATTTTAGTCGCATTAATTCCTTGCACCGCGTATCCAAACGTTTTTACCAACATTGATGCAAAGTACCAAAAAAAATTAAATAGAATAAATTTTTTAGTCAGTTTTTATTGAGAACAAATGTAAACTTACTGCAGGTTTCTATAAGGAAGCCGGGAGATTGCCATGGATAGCGGCGGTTAAAACAGAATCGGTTAGGCCCTTTGAATTGCCTTGCCAAATAACAATGCCGGCCTCATTTACAATAAATGTTTGAGGTATGTAAGAGATCTCGAAATTGTTATTTGTTGTTAAACTTCTGTCAATTGCAATTGCTGATTTTATTTCGCTGTTTTTTAAAAAATGCTGTACTTTTTGTTTTTTTTCGTTTGACAGGGAAATAAAATTAACGGTATCTCCGAATTTATCAACCAATTGATTCATATGTGGAATAACCGCGGTAGAAGATGCGCACCACGTAGCCCAAAATTCAATTACCGTTAGTTTTGGGTTTCGACTTTCGTTTATTGGCCTGATCCAATGAGTTACATTTAGTTTAGGGCAGATCTTGCCTACAAAAGATAATTGGGCTTTTAAAGAGTTTAAAAAAAAGCCTTGCCAAAAAAGTCCGGTTATAGAAAATAACTGCATACTACTTATATAAACGTAATACGAACAGTAAAGGTTGGATAGAAAAATAAAAAATAAGGGATTTAACAATAAACCGCCGTTCAGGAATCAATTCCTTTTAAGCGGAATATAGGTTTTTTCGTTTTCGATAACAATGTGGTTCGCATCGTACAAAACGTTTATCACTTCCATAAATAGTTTTTTAAGCAAGGCCCTGTCTTCCTCCCAAAACATATCCATTACAGCTTTTAATGACTCTTCTGTTTTTTCAATTTTCATAGCTGCAATTCTGCCCAGGTAAAAAATAGTTATTTCGGATTTTAATTTTAATTCGCTTTCGGCTGAAACAATATTTTTAGCGCCCGTGAAGGAACTATTGATGGCGATTTTTTTATAATCGGATGTTTGATTATTCTTGTGAATGCCAGAAGCATCAGTTTCTAAGCGCTTTACAGCCCATCCTTGTCCGTTCAGTAATGCCCCGCAAGTAAATTTTAATTGATGATGTTTTTCAATGTATTTTACTAACGTACTCGGGCTTGCCTTTCGGTTCCAGTCTTTCTTCTCAATAAGAACGGCCTCTCCAACGTGCAGGTTCACGATTGAATTAAAAATGTGAGAGCTTCTGCCCCTGCCTTTTAGGGCTAATTGATCGTATTCTTCCTCTTTAAGCAGCTTCATGTGAGTTGGTTTAAGTTTTAAGAAATAAGGGGCACAAATATACCTTTTTATTATATAAACAAGGTTTAATTACTCTATTTATTAATAAGTTACTAAGTACTAAATCATTATTTATTCTATAAACATTGTTTAATTACTGCTTAAAAGGTTTATGAACTTATTTAAGTTATTAATTTTCAGTAAGTTAAATAAAATTTTCGCTAAAACTAATCTTTAAGCCTGAATTTGCTCAAAACCTGAAACAAAGCCAAAGAACCGTTTAAAATTAAATTTTTGCCTGTATTAAAATAAATAATCACGTGTTTTGCATGGGAATATTCATTTTCAAATAAATACCGTTTGTTTTGGTAAAATATACGGATGAAGTTTAAACATGTGTTTTTACGATATATAAATTGTTATACCTCGCTGTGAATTAAATTTTTTTTTGTAGGTTTGATATTCCCTAAGCTTAAAAATCGTCCTCTAATACATTACTTGGGTTACTGAATTAAAATATATATGAAAAACATACTCTTATCAACGGCACTTTTTTTAAGCTTGCCTTTTTTTGCACAAGACAAAACGGTTGAATTGAACTGCTTTAATAAATGGGCTGCAAAGTTTGAAGACAGAGGGGCAGAGGAAATAAAAGATGGGTCTTATGAGGATGTGATAATTTCTAACCGCCAGGGAGCCAAAGCAACCTGCAGTAACGGAAAAGCCATAGTTAAACAAGGAAAAGTAGTTGTCTTTTATATCTTATTAAGCGATGGAAGTCATGAAGAGGTGAAAAAAACCTGGAAAAATAAATCTAACGAAAACGTTACCATAACCAACGGCATCAGCAAAACCATGATGAGTGTGCACGGCGAATTGCTTAACGTAATGTGGCCAAGTAAAATAAAACCTAAAAAAGCCAAACCAACTGCAGCTCCCGACCCTACCGACGATTAAGCTTAACAAAGGAATTTGCCTTGGGTAACTGTTTTTGTAACGAAATTAAAAATTGGTTCTTATATCATTTATAAACCCAAAAATTATTTTATGAAACTACTCAAACTTACAAGCATTATTTTATCTGTTTGCATTTTTTGCTCGTGTAACCAAGCTGATAAAGCATCGGGCAAAACCAACGGCAATTTAATTGAAATTACGCCCTTTATTGAAACCAGTATCATTTTGTACGATACCACTTCTATTAAAACTGTTGCTAAAGACGCGGGAGACGGCAATATGCACGATTACGACGCTTTTCATGGGAAAGAGTTTTTTTTGAACGATGTTCAGTTTAATGAGTTTTTAAAAATTGTTACGGCAATGATTCACGATCCGAACGCCAAATTATATGTTATGGGAAAGCTTACTAAACCCGGCGAACTCAGTAAAAAATTAGTAATAAAAGGAGACAGTGTTGATCAGGAACAATTTGATAAAGAGGGAAACTCTTTTATTGTAAGGGTAGCAGGCAGTACTGATTCTACCAAGGCAATTGAACAAGTAAGGCAAATTGATTTTTATGAAAGCTGGGCCTTAGATCCTAAAAACAATATGATCAGTCGCAATGTTTTGGGTTACTGTGTTATTTATAACGATACGGATAAAGGATTTAACCGCGAATTATTTTCTGTTTTTAAAGATGAAGAGGCTTTTACAAAATTTAAAAAGTATAAAAAGTGGTAGATCAAAGGTAAAATTTGCAGATCGCATTTGTTTGCCAACGATATTTTTCTGCGTTAGGTTGCCTCACTACTAAAAATTATAAAGGGAAAGAATGACATTTAAATGACAAACAAACCCCATAAAAATACCATCTTTGCGGTATAGCGTGGAAGCATTTAAGGTCATAGCATTTACCCATAAAAACATAGCGTTAGAGCTTGTTGGTAAACTTCATCTTGCATCCGAAGAACAAACTAAACTTTTAAAATCACTAAAATTACATTTCGGGTTTGAGGAATTACTTTTTTTAAGCACCTGTAACCGCGTTGAATTATTTATTCGTTGCAAATCCGAGATCAATCCTGTTCTGATAAAAGAAATTTGTTTGTTCGTTAATCCCCTTCTTACAAATATTGAAGCGAATACCCTTTCTGAAAACGCTCAAATTTTTTATGGCGATGAAGGGGTTAACCATATTTTAAAAGTGGCTTCTTCCTTAGATTCATTAGTTGTTGGCGAAAGAGAAATTATTACCCAGGTGCGTAAGGCTTACGATTTTTGCAATATGTTGGGCCTTACCGGCGATTTTATGCGCTTGCTCACAAAGCAAACCATTGAAACCGCCAAAGAAGTTTATACCAAAACAGATATTGCAAAAAATCCCGTTTCCGTTGTTTCTTTGGCTTACCGAAAATTAAAACAATTAGGCATTAAAAACGATGCGCGGATCCTTTTTATTGGCAGTGGCGAAACAAATACAGCCATGGCAAATTATTTGCAAAAACATAAATTTGCAAACTTTACCGTGTTTAACCGCACATTAGCAAACGCCCAAAAATTGGCCAAAACCCTTAAGGGCGATGCTTACGACCTTAACGAGCTGGCTACTTACGATAAAGGATTTGATGTGCTTATCATTTGTACTGCATCCAACAAACCCTTGATCGATAAAAATATTTATGATAATTTAATTAAAAATTATCAAACAAAAAAAATTGTGATCGATCTTGGTTTGCCGGCTAATGTGCACGAAGAAGTAGTGAACGAAAATATAAAAATAAATTATATAGATATAAACTCTTTAAAAGAGCAAGCCGAAATAAATTTACAATTGCGCAAGAACGAAATTATTAAGTGCGAACAAATAATACAGGCAAAAACCGAACAATTCAATTGGCTACGCCGCGAACGTAAAATTGAATTGGCTTTTGGCGAAGTGCCAAAACAAGTTAGAGCCATAAAAGACTTAGCCTTAAACGAAGTTTTTGCAAAAGAAATTAATTCGCTCGATCACCAAAGCAAAGAAGTGCTTGACAAAATACTTTCGTACGTTGAAAAAAAATACAACGCCGTGGCCATTAAAACGGCTAAAGAAGTTTTATTAAATTCAAAAGATTAATCTCTAATTTCAGGTAACTTTAAACTGTGAGTCAAAAGATCATTATAGGCACCCGGGGCAGCGAACTGGCATTGTGGCAAGCCAACCACACTAAAACCTTATTGGAAGAAAAAGGCCATACGGTTGAAATAAAAATCATTAAAACAGCCGGGGATGATTCGCAAAAATTAAATACAAGTTTTGATAAAATGGAGGGCAAAGGTTTTTTTACAAAAGAACTGGAAGAAGCCCTTTTAAAAAAAGAAATTGACCTTGCGGTGCATTCCCATAAAGATCTGCCAACCGAGAGCCCTTACGGCTTATTAATTGCCGGCGTTTCAAAACGTGAAGATCCAAGTGACCTGATGTTGATCAGAAAAGAAAATGTGGATGATAAACAAAAATGGAATTTAAAAAAGAACGCTATTGTTGGCACTTCATCAGCAAGAAGAAAATCACAGCTGCTTGCCTTTAGGCCCGATGTAGAATTAAAAGACTTGCGCGGCAATGTGCCAACCCGTATTGAAAAATTGCGCAAAGGCGAATACGATGCCATTGTAATTGCAACGGCGGGTGTTGAAAGATTGGAGTTGGATGTTGAGGATCTGTATTCCGAAAAATTAAGCCCTGAAGAATTTGTGCCTGCCCCCGCTCAGGGTGTGTTAGCATGGCAAACACGCGACGACGATGATAAATTAATGTCGATAATTGATACAATAAGCGATTTTGATGTACTCGTAAAAATAAATATTGAGCGTACCATTTTAAATTTATTCGATGGCGGCTGTCATTTACCATTAGGCGCTTATTGCGATGCCGACTTAAATGATGAAGACAGATTAAAATTTAGAGTGTGGGTAAGTGTGGCCGATGAATGGAACAAACAACCCAAACAGTTATATTTTGAAACCACCATTACCGATGGTTTGGCCGATGAAATAACAGATAAAATAAAAGGCATAAAACCGCAAAAAGTATTTGTTACAAAAACCTTTCGCGAAAACGATTATTTGCCAAGAGCTTTAAAAGGTTTAGGTTTTGATGTAGTTGGAAAAAGTTTAATTGAATTTCGCCAGATAAAATTTAAAGAGTTTGCAAAAACCGAATGGGTATTTTTTAGCAGTAAACACGCCGTACAATATTTTTTTAGTCAAAAACCCGAAGTCAAAGGTATGAAGTTTGGCTGCGTGGGCGCCTCCACCAGCGCGGAATTGAGAGCTCATGGCCATAGAGCCGATTTTATCGGACAAAATGCCGACACCAAATTAGTGGGTAAACAATTTGCCGCGAAAGTTGGCAGCTCCAAAGTTTTATTCCCCATTGCGAAAGATAGTTTACAAAGCATACAATGGCAAATGCCGAAACGCGATAACGTAATTAATTTAAATGTTTACGTTACCATGAAACACAGTGAGGAAATAGATCCGGAAACACAAATTGTTGTTTTTACTTCGCCAAGCAATGTACAGGCCTATTTCGAAAAAAATAAATGGATTCCCGGCCAAAAGGCAGTGGCCATGGGCGATGCAACCGCAGCCGCTTTAAACAAAGTAAAAGTAAAAGTGGCGGTTAAGCCCATTAGTTTTGATGACCTTGGGTTGTTTCAATCTATTTTAAGTATAAGTTAGTACGGCTATTAAGAAAATTAAAAGCATTATGACAAAGATAACCCAACGTCCGCGCCGCAACCGAAAGAACGTAGCCATCAGAAATATGGTAAGAGAAAATCATGTAACAACAGATGATCTTATCTTTCCGTTATTTTTAATTGATGGGAAAAATAAAAAGGCCGAAGTTAGCTCTATGCCCGGCATTTACAGAATGAGCGGCGATCTTATCTTAAAAGAAATTGAGTCGTGTTTAAAGTTGGGATTAAATACCTTTTGTTTGTTCCCAAGTTTAAGCGATAAATTAAAAGATAAAAAAGCAACTGAAGGTTTAAACAAAAAAGGATTATATCCTGCCACCATTAAAGAAATTAAAAAATATTTTCCCGAAGCTGTTATTATGACGGATGTGGCTATGGATCCATACAGCAGCGATGGACACGATGGTTTGGTAAAACACGGAGAGATCTTAAACGACGAGACATTAGATATTTTAGCAAAAATGGCTTTGGTACAAGCTGAGGCCGGCGCGGATATAATTGGCCCAAGTGATATGATGGATGGAAGAGTGGGTGTAGTACGCGAAACGTTAGATGATAATAATTTTACGAATGTTTCCATAATGAGTTATACCGCTAAATACGCCAGTGCGTTTTACGGCCCGTTCAGAGACGCGTTGGACAGTGCGCCAAAATTTGGCGATAAAAAAACATACCAGATGGATCCTGCCAACAGCAAAGAAGCCATTTTAGAAGCCGAGCTGGATCTTATGGAAGGCGCAGATTTTTTAATGGTAAAACCCGCTTTAAGTTATTTAGATGTTATAAAAACACTGAACGATAATTTTACTTTGCCAATTGCGGCGTATAATGTAAGCGGCGAATACGCCATGGTAAAAGCCGCCGCACAAAAAAAATGGATCGATGGAGATAAAGTACGCGACGAGATCCTGTTAAGCATTAAACGGGCAGGCGCTTCGGTTATACTAACTTACTTTGCAAAGGAATTTGCTTTGTCGCTAAAAAAATAATGGCGGCAGTACAACATATTTTTTTATGCGGTTTCATGGGCAGCGGCAAATCTACTCACGGTAAAAAATTAGCGGGTATTTTAAAAAAACCATTTGTTGACCTGGATCTTTATATACAGGTAAAAGAAAACAAAACCGTTCAGTTTATTTTTGATAATGAAGGGGAAGAAGAGTTCCGCAAACTGGAAACAACTTATTTGAACGAATTAATAAAAAGTAACGAGAGCCTTGTAATTTCTTTAGGGGGTGGCACCGTCTGCTTCAACGACAATATAAACGTTGTAAAAAAAACCGGCTTGCTGGTTTATATTGAAATGCCCGCGGCTGCTTTAACTGAGCGGTTACAAAAATCCAAACAAAAAAGGCCTCTGTTAAAGAACGTGGCTTCAGAAAATCTGAATACCTTTGTAGAAGAAAAATTGACGGCGCGCAATGTGTATTACAAACAAGCACATATTACGGTTGAGGGATTAAATTTAAACCATTTGCAGTTACATCAATTAATAATTGAATATAACCATTAGCTTTTAAAAAGGCAACAAGAGTCTAGATAATAGGGAGTCAAGCCCGAGAGGTGCTAGGTCAGGTGTCGGGTCGAGACGCGAGGCCTAAAAAATATTTCTCGCAGAAGCTTTAGGCTTTGAGAGAAATTTAATAGTCCAAATGCCAACGAAAAAAACTGTGTTGAAATTAAAGTTTTACTATATTCCGCTTTTTCTTTTGTTTTTTAATTGCTTTAAAGCACAGGATATACTATACAATACAGATCACATCGGCTTTAACGTTGGTGGTAATTTCGCTTTTGGTTCGCATTTTCAGCGAATTGGTTTAAACTTCAATTTTTTTTATATCAATAATTTTGTTCAAGCTAATACTGAAGCCAGAGTGTATGTGAATTTAAAAAACCTCGGGCCAAAAAAACCGCATGCCGAATTTGTTTTGTCTCAGGGGCTGGTTTTAGGTTATGGTAATTGGCAAACTACCGAAAACTCTTTTTTCAATTCCGTTTCAAACCAAACAGGCTATCCGTATTCCGTTTCATATTCGTACAATTTGTATTTCAATAAAATAAAAACCTCGCAAAAAACAGGGATCATTGCTCTTCAATTTAATTCTTTTTCGTTCATCATTGAAAATGATATTTTGGCAAAACCTTTGTTAGATAGGTTTAGAACCGGCGCTTTTTTAATTCAGTACCAATATAAAAATGTTTTTCAGGCGGCAGTTAATTGCACCATGTGGACAGGGGCAATGGGCAAAACTGTAAGAGATGCAAAAAATTATCCGGCGGGATGTTATATGGATACAACAGGCGGCCGGTACACAAACTATTCTCACGGATTACTAAGCGCACAGTTTAAATACAACATGGGCCTATCGCAAATTGCACAAGCAAATATTGGGGTAGATGCCGAACAAGTACGAAATTTTGTACAAAACAAATTAATTCACGATGCAGCTTTTTTACCAAAAAAATGGTTTAAACGCAACAATTGCCATATACCTATGTTGGATGAGAATGGAAATCAGTATTTATACGAATCTAACCAAAAAATTAAAAAGCCCGAGTTGTATTTGAATGTGTTTAGCAATGCTAATTTGTTTTATTAAATAAAATTAGGCTGTTTCCTTTTAAACCTTAAATAATTATCTTTACACAATCACTTAAAATAAATAAAATGAGATCTATATATTTTATATGCTTCTTATCACTCCTATTCATCTTTAGTTTTACTAGCTGCAAAAAAAACCGGTACGAGGTGAAGACTTCAGCGGTATCAGCTATTATGGCTACAAGAGCTACGTTTACAGGCTTTGCCGGTAAACTGGGTTTTACAAAAATTACTAAACGCGGATTTTGCTACAGTACGCATGATACCCCCACCATTGATGATGTTAACCTTGAAGACGGAAGTGGTAAGGGTGATATGGAAGTTACTGTTGAAGGCCTTGTGCCAAACACTACGTATTATGTGCGTGGTTATTCAGTTTTAAGCAACGGTACATTATATTACGGCAACCAGCAAAGTTTTTCAACCAATAACGAGTACCGTGTAGGAGACATCGGTCCTGCCGGTGGAATTATTTTTTATAAAGATCCCGCCCCCATGTATTACACTTACCTTGAAGCCATTTTAACAGGTACAATCATCCTACAATGGGGCTGCCCCGGCTTTTTAATTAATGATGCCGATGCCGGATACATGGGTTACGGTTTAGGAAATACCGAAAGCATTGTTACCCAATGCGCCGATGCCTCTTATGCGGCCAAATACTGTTACAATCTTAACCTTAATGGTTACAGCGATTGGTATTTGCCAACTGAATTAGATCTTGATGCTTTGTATAAATACTGTTCTCAAAACCAAAAAGGTAATTTTAGTACAGATAAATATTGGACCAGCACACAATATGGGCAAGACAATGCTTACTCATTTAATTTTGCCAACGGTACTTATAATTTTAACGAACCCAAAACAAGTCTTTGCAAAATAATTGCGCAAAGGCAATTTTAAAAAATGAAGGGTGTCATATTTTTTTCAATGAGTTTAAAAAAATATTCTTTTTTGCTTCCGGTGTTTTTGCTAATTGCTTGCAGCGAAACCAACCCTACAGTGCCCGAACAAAAAAAAGATTTTTGCGCCACCATACATCGCAACGATAGCGTTAGTCTTACCAAAGAACTGGAACCTGTAGCGGAGCAAATGCAAAATAAAACCGGGCTGTATGTACTTGAAGACGGAGGCAACGCCATGGTAGCTCGTGCCTGGCTATGTGAGTACGCAGAAAAAACAATTGATGTACAATATTTTATTTTTAGCACCGATAATGTGGGGCTTATTGCCTGCGATTACCTGGTTCGTGCGGCCGACAGAGGTGTGCAGGTACGTATATTGGTGGATGATATTATGGTAGAAGCGGGAATTCACGAAATTTTAACCATGGATTCACACAAAAATATTGAGATAAAAATTTATAACCCGGGTGTAAACCTAGGTAAAAATATTTATGAGAAGTTAGGAAAATTTAAAAATGATTTTAGAGGCGCCAACCAACGCATGCACAACAAAACATTTACGGTTGACGATAAAGTTGTAATTACCGGTGGCAGAAATATTGCCGATGAATATTTTGATTACGATCGCCGTTATAATTTCAGAGACCGCGATGTTTTGTTATTAGGCAAAGTTACAACCGATGTAAAAAAATCGTTTGAACAATTTTGGGAAGATAGTTTAAGTGTGCCCGTTACAAAGTTGGCAACTGAAAAAGAAACTGATTTTACAGATTCAAACCGCTTTAACCGTTTGCATCAATACGCTTGTAACCCCGAAAATTTTTGGCCTCAGGTTCGCGACAAGATCACAAACTTACCTAACGCTTTTAAAGCCATACAAAACAGTGGTGACTTGGTTTGGACTGACAGCGTAAATTTTGTAAGCGATGTGCCGGGGAAGAACAACGGCAGTCACGGCCTTGGCGGGGGCGGTGTTAGCACAAGCGCTTTAATAAAATTAGTGAAGGAAGCAAAACATACAATTGATATTCAGTCGCCTTATTTAATAACCACATCCTTAAGTGAAAATATATTTAGTGCTGCCGTTAAACGCGGTGTAAAAATACGCATACTCACAAACAGTTTGGCATCAACCGATAATTTTGAAGCCTTTAGCGCTTACCAAACACGCCGTAATAATTTATTGCAAACGGGTGTAGAAATATTTGAATTCAGGCCCGATGCGGCAGTACGTTTTAAAGTTATGACAGGTGCGCTCCCCAAAAAAATTAATTACGCGCCCATTTTTGGCCTGCATGCAAAGACCATGGTAATTGACGGAAACCTTACGGTAATAGGTACCTTTAATTTAGACCCGCGCAGTGCTAATTTAAATTGCGAATGTATAACGGTAATTAATTCGCAAAAAATAGCAGCCGGTGTTTTAAAAAATATGGAAGAAGAATTTAAATCCGAAAACAGCTGGCACACTACCTTGCAATATAACCCTGATGCGGAAGCAGGAACCAAAAAACAGTTAAAGTCGGCTGCAAGGAAAATTTTTCCGAGAGAGATCTTATAAATTTAATGCCCGAAAACCTTTTTCAACAGATCGGTCACCCTCGCCAAAGGGTCTTTGCGAATTTTCATTTCTTCGTCTGCAATCAATACCATTAAACCGTTAATGGCCTTGTTGGTAACGTATTCATCAAGATCAGGATTTTGTTTTTTAACGCCCGGAATTTTATTGTAGGTAGTCACTAATGGATTCCAATAACTTGTTACTTTCACTGTATTTACCGCTTCTTTTACAACCGGAATAAATTTATCATGTAAAGGGTTATACGTTGTTTTGCGTAAATAATTGGTGGCCGCTGTATCAACCCCTTTTAAAATTGCAAAACCATCCTGCAAACTCATATTGGTTATCGCATCCACAAAAACGGAAGCGGCTTTTTTCGCGGCCTCTTCGGCGGCGCGGTTTAAACTGGTTTCAAATTCTATTATCTTTTTTTCCATTCCCAATTTCATTAATTTTTCCTTCATGTCTTTTGCCTCTTGCGGCCAAGGAATAAAAATGCGGGGGTTCTTGTTATATCCATCCAGCTTGCTTGTTAAGGCCGCCGAATTATTTGTGCCAATGGTTAAGGCTTCTTTTAATCCTTTTACAACTTCATCGTTGGTTAATTCGGGTTTTTTATCCCCGGCAACGATCGCTTTTTCTTTTTTAATTAAACTATCCTTTTGTTTTTTTAAAAAATCTTTAAACTGCGCATTCAAACCTGTTGCAGAAACGATGTAAATGAGTATTAATATCTTCTTCATATGTTTTTGTTTTTTACTTTACTTATGGATGAGCAGAAACGGTTTTTTTGGTATTTTGCGTTATGTAAAAATAGATAATTTAAACCAATAACCATTGGTATTAATTTTTTCAAACTTTACCATTAAAGACACAGTACTTAGAAATAACATGAAAGCTGAAATTTTAACTATTGGCGATGAGATCTTGATCGGACAAATTACCAATACCAATTCTGTTTGGATCGCCCAGGAATTAAACATGCTGGGTATTACTGTAGTGCATATGGCAAGTGTTTCGGATGATGAAACCGCAATTGTAAATGCGTTTGATGCCGCTATTAACCGAGCCAATATTGTTTTTATAACAGGAGGATTAGGGCCAACAAAAGATGATATTACCAAAAAAACATTTTCAAATTATTTTAACGCGAAATTGATTTTAGATGAAAACGTTTTAAAGATCGTTTCTTCTTTTTTTATAAAACGTGGGCGTGAGGTAGGTGAAATAAACCGACAGCAGGCCTTTGTTCCGGAGGGTTGCTTTGTAATTCCTAATCCCAACGGCACGGCGCCCGGCATGTGGATGAAAAAAAACGACACTGTATTTATAAGTATGCCGGGCGTACCTTACGAAATGAAAGCAATGATGGCAGAAACAGTTTTGCCAAAATTGAAAAAGGAAAATACGCTTCCGTTTATTTATCACAAAACAGTTTTAACGCAGGGCATGGGCGAAAGTGCTATTGCCGAAATAATTGAAGATTGGGAAAATAATTTAGCCGCGAAGAAAATTAAATTGGCTTACTTGCCGCAATCCGGCATGGTGCGTTTGCGTCTCTCAACCATTGGGCCTGACCTGAACACGCTTAAAAAAAATGTGGATGAAGAAATTATTAAATTAAGTGCCTTGATCGAAAACCACATTTTTGGATATGAAAATTACGGAGAGGAAGCCCCTACTCTGCAAAAAATTGTGAGCGATCTGTTGCGTGATAAAAAACAAACTATTGCCCTTGCCGAAAGTTGCACAGGCGGTTACATTGCTTCTTTATTCACTTCCATTCCCGGCGCTTCCGAAATTTTTAAAGGTGCAATTGTTCCTTACACAAATACCGCCAAACACGAATTGCTGCAGGTTGAACAAAAACTTTTTTTAACCGTTGGCGCGGTGAGTAAAGAATGTGTAGAGCAATTGGCGGTAAACACACTTAAAAAATTTAACTCAGATTATGCGCTTTCGGTTTCGGGTATTGCCGGGCCAAGTGGCGGTACTGCCGAAAAACCTGTGGGCTTGGTTTGGATAGCCATTGCCAACAAAGAAAAAGTGCAGGCCTTTAAATTTATTTTTGGCGATAACCGTCAACGAAATATTGTTATGACGGCAAGTTCGGCTTTAAATTTATTGCGGAAATTTATTTTGAAACAACCGTAGTTTTTTACCTCAACACCTACAGTTTTAATTCCTTTCAAAAATTAAAATTACTCCTTTATCAACTTAACCGTTTTTACAAATACTCCTTGTTTAATTGAGGCAAAATAAATTCCGGGAGATAATTTTGATAAATTAAAAGAGGCTTGCCGCGTTTCAAATTTTTCATTCAGCACTTTTTGCCCCAATGAATTTACGATCTCAATTACACTTTCCAATGCAACCAATGATTCAACATCAAAAGTACAAAGATCATTCACCGGATTTGGGTAGATCTTAAATTCAGCATTCTCATTTATCCTTTCTTGTACTCCCAAACAAATGTTTGCTGTTACGGTAACTGGTGTTCGAGCCACGCTTACCGTGCAGGTAGCAGCTTCAGCGTAATAAGTATAATTACCTACCGATAAAGTTGGCGTAATAAAATTAGTTCCCGAACCTAAAACTACCGTGGATGTTGGAGTTGAATACCAATTTATTGTTCCGGTTGAATTGGCGCTGAGTGTAGTAGAATTAGCATCGCAAATATTTTGGTTTGTGAAACTCGTTACGTTTGCGGGAACGCTTGGTAAAATACATTGCCCAATTTTATGAACAAAAACATCGTATTGTCCGTTTGCGGTTAGCGTAAAATTTCCCTGACCAATTCCAAAATCAGTAAGCCCCTGAAAATACCCCGCTGTATAAACATTGCTCAAAGCATCAACCGTCAACGCGTTTCCTCCCGAAAATAAGCCGGCGGAACCAATGCTTTTGGCCCAGGCAAAATTTCCTGAAGAGGTGAGCTTCGAAATAAAAACATCCTCCGTTCCCACCGGTGCCAAAGTAAACGTTGTTACTCCCGGATCAAAATCAGTTGTTCCATCATAATATCCGGTTGTATAAACATTTCCCAATGCATCCAAACTTATACACTGTGCTTCTGTACTTGAATTTGTTCCGCCCATATTTTTAGCCCATACAAAATTTCCGGAAGCATCCAGTTTCGAAACAAAAACATCACTGCCCATACACGATAATGTATAGGTGCCAACTCCGGGATCAAAATCTACGGTGTTTTGAAAACGCCCTGTGGTAAAAATATTTCCGGACCCATCAAGTACAATAGAATTTCCGGTATCGTATCCTGTACCCCCCATGCCTTTTACCCAAACAAAGTTTCCTGAAACATCTAATTTTAAAATATAAATATCATACCCGGTAGGTGAGTTTAACGTATAGGTTCCAACTCCCGGATCAAAATCTACAATGCCCCCATAAAGTCCGGTAGAAAAAACATTTCCTGTTACATCTACTGAAATAGATCTGCCATAACAGAAAGCGCTGCCTCCAATACTTTTTGCCCATACAAAATTTCCGGACACGTCGAGCTTTGAAATAAAACCATAATCACCGGGCCCCACTACACTCAAAGTATAGGTTCCTATGCCCGGGTCAAAATCGGCAGTGCCTTGAAAATTTCCTGTAGTGTACACATTCCCCACAGCGTCAACCGTTAGAGAATAGCCATAGTCGTAAATCGTTCCGCCCATGCTTTTGGCCCAAACAAAATTTCCCAAAGCGTCAAGTTTCGAAATAAAAATATCATCAACACCGGCCGATGTAATACTGAACGTTCCCGGTCCGGGATCAAAATCAACTGTCAGTCTATAATATCCCGATGTATACACATTTCCCAATGCATCAACGCTTATTGACTTCCCTGTCTCTCCATCAGCGCCTCCAAAACTTTTAGCCCAAATAAAATTTCCAACGGGATCTAATTTTAAAATAAAAACATCGTTAAAAGCTACTGCAACCATGGTAAATGTACCGGGACCCGGATCAAAATCAACCGTTCCTTCAAAATCGCCAGTAATATAGATATTTCCTAATACATCATGTGTTATTGAATTGGCTTTATCATTATTTGTGCCGCCAACTGCTTTTGCCCATTGAAAATATGGGTTTTGCTGGGCTTCAAATAAAGTAACTGTTAATATACTTATTACTGTAAAAAATAATTTTCTCATAATTGAACATTTTATTAATGTCCTAAAATTAGCAGGTTATTATTGTTTTTTATGTCAGAATAAATATTCGCCTTGAAAAAATAAATGAACGTTTGCAATTTGAAGGAATTCGATACTCTGCCATCCGCACTTTTGTTTTTTGATTAACCTAATATCATTCAACAAAAAGCCATAACACCCTCTTTAGGATGCGGATAATTGATTATTGGTTACGAATATTTAATTATCCCAAGCGGATATTTAATCTATCCCCGTTCCTACATTTAAACTCTTTAATTTTATAATAGGAATTAAACCTCTTAATATGAAAAAGCAATTAGCACTTATAACTATCATTCTTATAGCAATGAGTAGTTTTTCTCAAAACTGGAACCAATCCATGCAACGGGGAGATAATTTTTATAAAATTCAAGAAGAATTTAATGCGTACTGGAAAGATAAAGACATAAAGGTTAAAGGTAAAGGCTATAAACAATTCAGGCGTTGGGAGGCTTTTATGGAACCCCGCGTTTATCCGAGCGGCGATCTTTCGCTTCCAAGCCAAACGTGGGATAATTATGAAGCTTATTTAAAAACAAATTCAAAAAATCAAAGCAAAAGCCAAATGGTATCAACCACCTGGACACCGTTAGGTCCAATGGGCAATTTAAGTGGGCTTGCAGAGAACGGTTTACCAAGAAAAGCAGGCAGATTAAATTTTATGACGTTTCACCCTTCAATAGCCGGAACTTTTTGGGTGGGCGCACCTGCAGGCGGATTATGGAAAACAACAAACAACGGCGCGTCGTGGACAACCAATACCGATAATCTAGCTGTTATTGGCTGTTCTGATCTGGCAATAGATCCGTTAAACACCAACAATATGTTTTTGGCAACAGGCGATGCTTATAATTTTCAAGGGCGCGGAAGTTATTCGCGCGGTGTTTTAACTTCAACCAATGCCGGCACATCCTGGAACCCAACAGGCTTAAGCTTTACAGCAAATCAATTAGTAATGATGAGAAGATTAATAATTAATCCGGTTAATCCTTTGATCATTATTGCCGCTACAAATCAGGGAATATATACAACGACCAACGGCGGAATTAGCTGGCCGCAAGTAAGCACCGCTAACGCTTACGATCTTGAATTTAATGCCACAAGTGCAAACACAGTTTATGCAACAGGAACAAGCTTTTCTGTTTCAACCGATGCCGGTCAAACATTTGTGCAGGTAATTAACGGTATTCCTGCAGGCGGCGGAAGATCGGCAGTAGCGGTTACACCTGCAAATCCAAATTGCGTGTATGTTGTAAAAACAAACGACGTGAGTTTCACGGGAATTTATCGTTCATTAAACGCAGGCGTAAGTTTTTCATTAATGAGCAACACTCCAAATATTTTAAGTTTTGATTGTGTTACCCCAATGCCTGCAGAAGGTCAGGGAATATATGATCTGGCTCTGGCTTCCTCACCAACCAACGCAGCGGAAGTTGTGGTAGGTGGAATAGCAGTATGGAAATCATTAAATTCAGGAAGTTCTTTTACAAATATCGGTTGCGCTTATACTGTAACTATGAGTCCGATTCCATTTATTCATGCCGACCATCACGAATTAGAATATTTACCAAACGGAACTTTGTACGATGTTTGCGATGGAGGCCTTAGCCAATACACCGGCACATTATGGAACGATCTAAACGGAACTATGAACATTGCCCAAATGTGGAAAATGGGTCTCTCGTCTCTCTCTCCCAATTTATTAATTAGCGGTCATCAGGATAACGGTTCGAACATTTACGACAATGGAAATTACTCGGCCAGTTTATCTAGCGACGGCTCTGATTGTTTTATAGACAGAACGAACGACCTGAATTTATTTGCCTCGAGGCCAAATGGTGCTTATTATTATTCGACCAACGGTGGACTTGCCTGGACAACTTGTACCGCAGGGGCGCCGGGTCCGGGTGCATGGGTATCGCCATGGAAACAGGATCCACAAAATGCAAATACATTTTATGCGGGGCAAACGCAAATGAAAAAATCTACAGCCGGAATACCTCCCGTTTGGTTTGCTCCACAAGGGGCAATGGCACCGGTTACTGCAGGCCAATACATACGAGAGTTTTGTATTGCTCCTTCAAATAATCAAGTGATATATGCAATTCACGGAACTTCGGGCGTTTTTAAATCTATTGACGCAGGAGTAACGTGGACAATTACCAACAACAATCTTCCGTTCTGGACATCACAATTAATGGATATTAAAGTTTCTCCAACAAATCCCAACAATGCATGGGTCGTATTTAGCGGATACACCGCGGGAACAAAAGTATGGAAAACAATTACCGGCGGAACAACGTGGACAGCGGTAACAACCGCGGGTTTACCAAATCTTCCTGTTAATTGTATTGTATACGAAAACGGAAATGTAAATGACAGAATTTATATTGGAATGGATGTGGGTGTTTATTACATAGATAATCTGGCCGCTTCATGGACACTTTACAACACCGGTTTGCCAAATACATCAATTTCGGATCTTGAAATTTCTCCTGCCTCCCCGGTAAAATTAAGAGCATCCACATTTGGCCGCGGTATTTATCAGGTAGATATTGTGCCAAGCAATTCGCCACCGGTGAGTGCGTTTAATTATGCGGGAGTTTCGTGTAGTTTAACCGCATCGTTATTATTCAACGATAATTCAACCAACTCGCCAACAAGCTGGAGCTGGAGTGTAACACCAATGGCAGGCGTTACCATTAATACGCCGGTATCACAAAACCCAACCATTTCCTTTGCAAATTATGGTACGTATACAGTTTCTCTCATGTCAACAAATGGTTTTGGTCCCGGAAGTTTAACCAATCAAACTCTTAATATTGCTCCACCTGTAATTACCGCTACTGCAAGTTCGCCAACAACTTCTGTTGGATCAACTGTATCGTTAACAGGAGGCGGTGCTAATACTTATACCTGGCAACCCGGCAACTTAACCGGTATACTGGTAAGTTATACGCCTGTCTCTACGCAAGTATATACTTTAACCGCCACAACATTAAATGGCTGTATTGGTACAACTACAATTTCCGTAATAGTATCGCCAATTCTTGGCATTATACCAAATGCAAACGGCGCGTTAACGTTCAGTGTTTTTCCAAACCCAACACATGATAAATTGACCATTAATATTGCAGTAGATAAAGCAAGAGATTTTGGATTGGAGATAACTGACGCATCCGGAAAATTTGTTTTAAAACAAATAGCCCAATTTGATGTTAACAAAAACGAACAGCAAATAAATATTTCTTCGCTTAGCAATGGTATTTATTTTTTGAAGATAATTGCTAAAGATGGAGACGCAGGATCTTTTAATGTGATCAAATTAATTAAAGAATAGTAAAAATTATAATTATGAAAAAATTATTTTTTGCCATTGGTTGTTTTTGCGTTACCGGCTTAAGCGCGCAAAACAATAATGTTGCCGGCTGTGGAGGTGTTCAAGCCGTGCCGGGCAATTGTACCCTTAACTTCGGATATAACAATATTGCCGATACGGTATATTTGCCAAACACCGGTGGCCTGGTTATTCGTGCTAATTTTGATGGTAATTGTATACTGATCGTAAATCCTTTGATCGTAGATTGGTATTGCAACGGAACATTGGTGGCAACAGGAACGCCAACTTTTAATGCAGGGGTGAACGGCGGCTACTCTTTGCTAACCATAAATACACCGGGAACTTACACTACAGCCTTTGGAGGATATGGGCCCGGCGGACACAAACTTGTTGTACTTGCCGCGAGTGCAACGGGAATAGAAGAAAATTTTTCGAAGAGTTTTAAACTATTTCCAAATCCGGTTAAAAATTATTTTACCATTGATTTTAAAAATGAAATTGAAAATCTTTCAGTAAGCCTATTCAATTCTATAGGCGAAAAAGTATTTTCAGAAAAGGTATCGGGTAATTCCGCAACAATTAATGTGAGTGATCTATCAGATGGGGTTTATTTTGTTAAACTTCAGAATTCTCAAGGTATGTCTTACTTAAAAAAAATCATTGTTTCAAAATAACGCTTTTCATGTTCTATGGGTTAAGAAGTCCGCGGCGTAGATTCCGCGGGCTTTTTTTTTACAAATTCATTAAATAAACAGAGCAATTTCCAGATTTTTCCCTTTTACTCCCCTTCGTATAAATAGTCGTCCCTCAAATACTTTGTAGTTAGCACTATTACTGTTAATTTTCAAAAATCCGGGGATAAAAACCCTTCGGAATTTTGCAACCAGAATTTCAGCCTAATGCCGCGCCCGCGATTGAACGGAAAGCCCCCGAAAGAATTTTGCGTTGGGTTGCTTAGGCGAGGAGGCGACCAGAGGAAGCCACCGCAGCCATAGCAACACAGCAAAAGACTGCGGGGCTTGCAGTGAAAGCGCGATAAGGCGCCCAAATAAAATAAATTTTAAAAATATTTTTTAAGGGACGAGTAAATAAATGCAATAACGAATTCCTTATACCTGACCACGAATATTTAATTATCCTAGGCGAATATTTATTATACCCTTGTAACCCTGTAGAATGGCATAATTTTGGTTGTATAAATAATAATTAAAACTTAAAAAAATGAAAATACAATTACAATTGATCGCAATCGCCTTTTTAGGTACGTTCTCAGCAACCAGCCTAAAGGCCCAGGGGATATGTTTTTTACCCCAAACAACTTTTTCAACCGGCATAAGTCCGCTTGGAACTACGTGTGGTGATTTTAACGGCGACGGAAAACAAGATGTTGCCGTAACCAGTCAGGCACAAAACAATGTAAGTATATTATTAGGCACCGGTACCGGCAGTTTTATGCCAGCTACAACTTTTACAGCGGGCACACAGCCTTGTGGTATAATTAATGCCGATTTTAATGGAGACAGTAAACTTGATTTGGCCATAACCAATTTAGCGCCTGCAAGCGCATCATTAATTGCGGTATTACTTGGTAACGGCATTGGTGGATTTGGTGCAGTAACTAATTTTACTGTAGGTGTAGTGCCACAGTCTATTGCCTCAGGTGATTTTAATGGAGATGGTAAAGTGGATCTGGTTGCAACAAACGGAAGTACTATGACTGTATCCGTTTTAATTGGAACCGGAACAGGAAGTTTTTTAACTGCAGTTAACTATTCTACAGGAACAAGTCCTTATGCAGTGGCGGTTGGAGATTTTAATTCGGACGGAAAATCGGATTTGGCAACTGCTAATTACAACAGCGCCGACGTTTCTGTTTTATTGGGATCGGGAACAGGCACTTTCTCCACCTTCTGTACTATTACGGTGAGCACAAATCCGCGCGGCATTGCATGCGGTGATTTTAATTCGGATGGTAAACCCGATCTTAGTGTAACCAATAATGGCGCTAACAGCATCTCAATATTATTAGGTACCGGTAACGGAAGTTTTGTACCTACCACAAGTTTAGTAACAGCCGGAGCGCCCAGAGGAATGGCCATTGGCGATTTTAATTCGGATGGAAAAAAGGATGTAGCGGTAGTTTCTGCCGGAAACAATTCTCTTCAGACCTTTTTGGGTAATGGCGCAGGAGGTTTTGGTTCGGTAAACAGTTTTACAATTGGAGGTGCACCAACTTGGTTATCTATTTGTGATTTTAATAATGATGGTAAGCCCGATGTTGTAGCAGCAAATCAGGCAAACGCTAACGTATCTATACTTATTAATAGCGCGCCAACCGTAACTGCAAGTTCAACTTCAACCTTGTTGTGTTCGGGCTCAACAGCAACAATTACTGCGGGTGGCGCAACAACTTATACATGGAGCAACGCTTCTAATAATGCATCAATAGCAATTAGCCCAACAGTTACCACAACTTATACTGTTACAGGAAGTGATGGCACTGGTTGCCAAGGAGCAACCATGGTTGTGCAAAGCGTTACTGTTTGCTCAGTCACGGCTATTTATGCACAAGAAATAAAAAACGCTGAAATTGTAGTTTACCCAAATCCATTTGTTGATCATGCAACTATAAAACTTCAGCTAAATTCAAACTGCAATGTTCAATTGAATTTATTTAATTCTTTAGGGCAATTAATTAATAAGACCGAAAATAAAAATTTAGACAGCGGTACTTATTCTTACAACTTAAATGTTGAAAGTAAAGGGGTCTATTTTTTAGTATCCATTGTAAACGGGGTTACTTATACTCAAAAAATAATTCATGTTGAATAAGTGCAGTTAGGTATGTAGAGCCTAAAAGTACAATTAACAAGAAAAGCCTTTCGCAAAAACGAAGGGCTTTTCGTTTTTAAATTATAAAAATAATTTTATGTTTTTATTGAAAGCCGGTTTTAAGATCGTACTTGTATTAACTTTAATTAATTGTTATTACAAGGGCGACGATAATTCGAAAAAAATAATTGGTAGATGGAAGGGGGTCGGAACAATTACCACTTCGAAGGGTATAACAAAACCACCTGAAAATACTGAATCACAGTTTTTAAAAAGCGGCATAGTTATTGAAGGTGGGCCAAATTCAATTGTTTATAGGTATAAATACAAAATTGTTGGCGATACCATATTTTGGTTTAATATTGACGGCACTAAAAACAATCTTAAAGCACATATTGATACTTTAACCGAAACCCGTTTGGCTTATAAATTTGTGTTTAGTCCGGTGCATATTGATTATCATTACCAAAGGGTAAATCATTAATTTTTGTATGTGCTAAAAACTCCCTAACTTGTCTTATTCTTTCTATGAAAAAGGTAGCGCTCTTCTATTTTTTATTGTCCATCCAAATATTTTTTTGCCAAAATAGTGCACTTCAAAAACTGAATAGCGATCTTAAAATTGCCACTTCTGATACCGTTAAAATAAATATATTTTTCAAAAATGCGCAAAAGGAATTAGCTTCTGATCCGAAAAAAGCCATCTCCCTCTTTAAAGAAGCATTGTCAATGGCTGAATCGTCCAACAATATTGAGAAGATGAGCAAAATAAATACCCAACTTGCGGTTGCTTATTGTGATCTTAACAATTACTCTCAAGCGTTAACTCATGATCTGGAAGCGTTAAGTCTTGCTAAACGTATTAACAAGGAAGCGCTTATTTCCATTTGCTTGAGTGATGTGGCTACTGTTTATTTTTATTTACAAAATTACCCGCTTTCTCTTGCATACGCATTGAAGGCGCTTAAACTATCTGAAAAGCTTGGAAATATTATTGAAACTGCTAATGCTTACAATACTATTGGAGCAATACATCTTATATTAAACAATTATGAGCTTAGTTTAAAAAACTTTAAAAGTTCCTTACAATTATTCATAAAATTAAAAGATAGTGTTCGTATTGCCTCCACATACGACAACATTTCTTCAGTATACAGTATGCAAAACAAGATTCCGGAACTACTGGAAAATGCTCAAATGTCGCTGCAAATAAAAGAAATGATTCACGATACGATCGGTATTGGCTATACGTATTTGACAATTGGAGATGCTTTTTATAAAAGAAAAAGTTTTGATTCTGCCCTGAAGTATTACACCAATGCATTGAACATTTTTATAAAAGCTAAGGAACTATTGGGTTTAGCCGGAGCGTTTACAAATGTGGCAAATGTTAATTTTGAAACCGGCGATTTGAATAGTGCGCTTTTGAATGTTGATCAAGCTCTTAAAATTGCAAGAGAAATGGAAGATAGACGGCGAGTTTGTACCTGCTATAGTTTTTATGTAGATATATTTGAGAAAAAAGGGAATTATAAAAAAGCTTTTGAGTATCAAAAACTTTATGCTATGCTGAATGATACTTTGTTTAACGAGGATAAAAATAAACAGATCGTTGAAATGCAAACCAAATATGAAACCACAAAGAAAGAAGAAGAGATCACTAAATTAACTCAGCGATCCCAAATACTGACTCAGCAAAATAAAATTCAGCAGCTGGAAATAAGCCGCAATTGGTATTTGATCCTGGGTCTTGGCAGTTTTGTTCTTTTAATTTTAATAGTTGCCTTTTTATTGGCACAGCAAAATAAATTAAAGGCCAGCCATACAAAAATGGAAGTAGAGCAAAAATTATTTCGCTCGCAAATGAATCCACATTTTATTTTTAATTCTTTAATCGCCATACAAAACTACGTTTATAAACACCAACCCTCCGAAGTTGCCGATTATATTTCAAGCTTCGCCAAATTGATGCGCATGACCCTTGAAAATTCAAGAAAAGAATCTGTTACCATTGAAAATGAACTCACCTTCCTTACATGTTACATGAAGCTACAGCAATTACGATTCCCCAATAAATTTGACTTTACAATTAAAGTTGATCCATTAATTGATATCGAATCCATATTAATTCCACCTATGTTTTCTCAACCTTTTGTAGAAAACGCGATAGAACATGGCATTATGAATAAACCGGATGAAAATGGCGCTATTTCAATTACATTCGTTCAGAAAAAAAACATAATTGACATGCTAATAAGAGATAATGGAATAGGAAGAGAAAGTGCCGCAAACAACAAAATGTTAAGGGAAAAAAAACACCAGTCCTTAGCAACCAAAATTACAGAAGAAAGATTATTTATTTTAAACAAACAAAATAAGCAAAAATTTACTCTGGAAATTATAGACTTAAAAAACGCCGATGGCATTGCCGCAGGCACTGAAGTTCGAATAAGCATGCCTGAATTATAAATTTAAAAACAATGAGAATTTTTGATGCTCTATATTTTTTCTTCTTCTTTACGATTTCCCATATTTTTATTAACTTGTGACTATCCTAGATATGAAAAAAGCACTTGCTTATTTTTTATTCCTGTTTTCTTTCGCGGCCTTTTGCCAAAATAACAATCTCGAAAATCTGAACAGCGAACTCAAAATTGCTAAAGCGGATACTGTTAAAATTAAAATTCTTATTACGCAGGCGTTAAAAATTTCCAAAACCGATCCCGACAAGGGATTAGTGTTATATCGGGAAGCATTAGAAATTGCCAAATCTATTAAAGACGAAAAAAGAATTGAAAGGATCAATTATAATATCGCAGCAAACTATAATCGAAAAGCTTTTAATAGTATAGATCTTGGTAAAAACTATGAGGCTTTAAAGTGGCATAACGAAGCGCTTAAAGTTGCGAAAACCCTGAAAAAAACAACTATGTTGTCCATGTGCTTATGTAATTTAAGTTCTGTTTACAATACTCTTGGTGATTTTACAAAAGCTCTTGACTACGCTTTGCAAGCTTTAAAAATTGATGAAAAAACCGGGAATAACAAAAATATTGCCGCCGACCATTGTACCATTGGGGTTACCCAAATGTCATTAAAGAGTTTTTCGCCCGCTCTGCAAAATTTTACTAAGGCCTTGGAAATGTTTAAGGTTTTAAATGACAGCGTTTCAATGATAGTAATTTATGAGAATATTTCTGAAGCCTACTTTTCTCTAGATGATGTAGATAACCAATTACGCAATTGTTTTTTAGCATTAGATGTAAGAGAAAAGCTTCACGATACAGTTGGAAAAGGCTTTAGCTACAATAATATTGCGAGCGCCTACTCATTCAAAAAAAAATACAGCCTGGCGGTAAAGTATTATTTTAAAGCTATTGAGATTCATGAAAAAATACAAAATAAATATAGTTTAGCCGATGATTACCTTGGTATTGCGGTTACCTATATTGATTCAAATAACTACACCAAGGCAATGGACGCTTTAAACAAAGGCTTTCTATTTGCAAAGGAAACTGAAGCAACCGAACTTGTGTTATTTGGTTACGGACTCTATTCCATTATCCATGAAAAGAATGGCGATTTTAAAAAAGCGTTGGAGTTTCATAAATTAAAAACAACTCTAAATGATTCACTTTTTACTTTAAATAAAAATAAACAGCTCACCGAAATGCAAACCAAATACGAAACCGAAAAAAAAGAAAAAGAAATTGATAAGTTAACCCAGCGATCTCAACTACTCACCCAGCAAAATAAAATTCAGCAGTTGGAAATAAGCCGGAACTGGTACTTGATCTTTGGCCTTGCAAGTTTTGTTCTTTTAATTTTAATAGCTGCCTTTTTATTGGCACAGCAAAATAAATTAAAGGCCGTTCAAACAAAAATGGAAGTGGAGCAAAAATTATTCCGCTCGCAAATGAACCCGCATTTTATTTTTAATTCATTGATCGCTATTCAAAATTACGTTTACAAGCATGAGCCCGCTGAGGTTGCCAAATACATTTCGAGTTTTGCAAAACTCATGCGCATGATCCTCGAAAATTCCCGAAACGAATACGTTTCCGTTGAAAAAGAATTAGACACTCTTAAATATTATTTGGAACTACAGCAATTACGGTTTCACGAAAAATTTGATTTTAGCATTGAGGTCGATCCGAATATTGATGTTGAATCTGTTTCTATTCCGCCCATGTTATCGCAGCCCTTTATTGAAAACGCCATTGAACATGGCATTATGAACAAACAGGACGGAAAAGGGAATATTGTTTTAAAATTTATTCAAAAAGATAAAATGATAGAAATGATAGTAGAAGATAATGGAATAGGAATTGAGAACGCCGCGAAACTCAAGGCACAACATGGCAAAAAACACACCTCTCTTGCAACCACAATTACCGAAGAGCGTTTAATGATCCTAAACAAAAAGTCCAAACAAAAATTTTTACTCAAAATAGCCGACCTCAAAAATGAAAAAGGGCTTTCAAGAGGTACACAAGTATGCATTACTATGCCCGAAGCCTGAAGATTAATACCGAAGTGAAATATATTTTAGCCCAAACTACTCGTTCTTTTTTGCTTATACGGCTTCAAAAAATCTTTCCATAGTCGGTACTATGCAAAGCTTTTTTTCATTGCCTAACCAAAAAATAACCGCGTATTTTAAGTCTAAAATATAATTCACTTTGGTATAAAAAATTATTCTTAATTTAACCGCGAAATGTTAAAAGTAGTTATTATAGATGATGAGCTTAACGCAAGAGAGGTAATTGCAAATACCCTTTTAGCAAGTTGCAAAAATGTTGAAATAGTTGGCAGCGCTGACTCAGTTAAGTCGGGAATTATAGCTATTGAATTGCATAACCCGGATATTGTTCTTTTAGATGTTCAAATGCCCGACGGTACTGGGTTTGACCTCTTATCGAAAATAGATGAAATAAATTTTAAAGTTATTTTTATTACCGCCCACCAGGAATTTGCCATGCAGGCATTTAAGTTTAGCGCGCTCGATTATATTTTAAAGCCCGTGGATGGGGAAGAGCTTTCATCAGCAATTAAAAAAGCCGAAGAAACTTTAGAGCAGAAAAACATCAGTTTACATATGAATGCCCTGCACAACAACATGCAGAGCCATACTAAAGAATTAAAAAAATTAATTTTAAAAAGCAGCGACCATATTCACGCGGTAAGTGTAAAAGATATTATTCGCTGTGAGTCGGAAGGGAATTACACGCGTTTTATTTTGGTTGACGGGCGAAAACTTTTAGCCACTAAAATTTTAAAAGAGTACGATGAAATGCTTCAGCAATACAATTTTTTCAGAACGCATCAATCGCATTTAATTAATATTGATTATTTTGAAACCTACAAAAAAGCCGACGGGGGCACCATTATCATGCGCGATAAATCCAGTATCCCTTTGGCTTCCCGCAAAAAGGACGCTTTTTTAAAGCTGCTTTCTACCTTGTAACATCACTTATAACACTTCCGCAAAAATTTTCTCAAAGCTTTGTTGCTTTCGCGGGGCGATTCTAAAAATCCAAAATGTCCGTCGTGCTCTAAAAACAAAACGGTTTTTCTTTTTATTTTTTCGGCTTGGGCCAATAATTGTTCGTAAGGTAAAATATTATCCAGTTCCCCGACCACCATCATTATTGGATATTTAACGAGGCTTAAAATAATTTCCCGGTTCGGCCTGTCCTTCATACCATGCAGCGCGGCAATAATGCCTTGTTTAGTTGTACCTTTTGCAATTGTATTCGCGAACAAAATTTCTTCTATTAAATATTTTAAATTTTTTGTGGCAAATAAATTTTTAATGGCGCTTTTTGTGTACACACCCCTGTTGGCCTTCACCGCGGCTATTGCGCGCAATCGTTCTTTTTTCTTTTCGGCCGTATCCGGTAAAGCGCTGCTGTGATATAAACATAAGCCGTTTAAGTAATCGGGAAAAAGATCTGCAAAGGCCAGAGCCGCGTAACCACCCATGCTGTGGCCAACCAACACAAATTTTTTTAAACGTAAATGATCCATCACCGCCTTAACACATTTTGCCATCAGATCCATACTATGCGCGTAACCATAACAAGGCGTTGCGCCGTGCCCAGGCAGATCAATGGCAATTACCCTGTACGATTTTGAAAGATCTAAACTGGTTTTTTCCCAAATTTTATGAGAGCCTAAAAATCCATGTAATAAAACTACTACCCTGCCCTTTCCTGTGTCGGAAAAAGTAACAGGCGATTTTTTATAGAGACAAGCCTTAACCAAAACGGGTTACGAATTACGAATTTGCATAATTCTTAAATCTATTTATTCATCAACGCTTCTATTTCATCGGTCTCGATCGGAATATTTTTCATCAGATCCTGCTGGCCTTTAGTAGTGATCAACACATTATTTTCTAAACGAATGCCTAACCCCTCTTGTGGAATATATATTCCCGGCTCAACGGTAAACACCATTCCCGCTTGCATAGGCTCTGTAAAAAATCCAAGATCATGCACATCTAATCCTAAAAAGTGCGAGGTGCCGTGCATAAAATATTTTTTGTAGGCCGGCCAATTTGGGTTTTGCTTTTTTACATCGTCTGTTTTTATCAATCCTAATTGTAATAATTCTTCGGTCATTAATTCACCTACTGCTTTGTTGTACTTTTCAAATGTTTGTCCGGGCAGTAACATTTTTGTTGCGCCGCGTTTTACTTTAAGTACCGCATTGTAAACTTCTTTTTGTCTTTTTGTAAATTTTCCGTTTACGGGCAAACAGCGCGTCATATCACTTGCGTAGTTCGCATATTCAGCAGCCACATCCAATAAAATTACATCGCCTGCTTTGCACTCCCTATTATTTTCAACATAGTGCAATACACAGGCACTTGGGCCGCTTGCTACAATCGGGCCGTAAGCAAAGCCGGCAGAACGGTTACACAAAAATTCATGAATTAATTCCGCTTCAATTTGATGTTCCCAAACACCGGGTTTAATAAAAGAAAGCAATCTTCTAAAACCTTTTTCGGTAATATCGCAAGCCTGTTGAATCAGGTCTATTTCCTGCGTACTTTTTAAAGCGCGAATTTTATGCATTATTGGCGCGCTGCGTTCGTATTTATGTAATGGGTATTTTGCCTGAATTGTTTTATTAAATCGTACTTCGGCTGTTTCAGTTTTATTCGATGACCTGGCATGCTCGTTACTATTTAAATAAATATGTTCTGCCTGAAAGAAAAAGCCCTGCATTATTTTTTCGAATTCGCTAATCCAATAAATATGCTCAATTCCACTTACTTTGGTAGCCTGCTCTTTATTTAATTTGGCGCCTTCCCAAATGGCAATGAGTTCGCTCGTTTCTTTTACAAATAAAATTTCTTTGTGTTTACCGTCTTTCACATCCGGAAAAATAACAAGCATAGTTTCTTCCTGATCAACACCACTCAAGTAAAACAGATCGTTGTTTTGCTTAAAGCCCATGCTACCATCTGCATTGGTGGGCATAATATCATTACTCACAAAAACGGCTAAGGAATTTGGTTTTAAATTATTCTTAAACTTTTTACGGTTTTCAATAAATAACGCGCTGTCAATTGCCTGATATTTCATATAATATTTTTATCGTATATATTTTAAAGAGAGCCTAAGTTAGGGTTTACCCCGTTATTTTCAAAGCAGAAAATTAATCAAATTAGGTGATTTTTACCCGCGATAAACCGCAATTTTGTTGGAAATGAGCTCATTTAAAAAATCATTTTCCGGTTTTTTATCCGATTGAATGGTTTCGCTGTAAAAATACGTTTCCTTTTCATTATAATAGATCAGTTCGCATTCCGCATCGTTCTCTTCGTTGCTGTTTAATCTTAAACTGATCAGTTGAGATAAGGGAATATTTATTTTTGTACGGTTTTTAAAAAGTAGAAAGCCCTTTGTTAGAAACAGGCGTTTGTTTTTTATGTTCGCCGAAATAAAATAAAAATCAAATCGTAAATAAACCATAAATGCAAAAGCTACCAAAAAAAGATCTGCGCCGCTTGTAATACCTGTTACAAAAGCGGTATAAACCAATGGTACAAGCGTTACTAAGAGCATGCCGAAGGTTGATGTTCTTTTAAATTTTGTACTCATTTCGTGTTCGGCTGTGGCTTTTAGTAATTCGTTTTTTTCTTCAAATAATTTTTGTCTTACTCCAATTTCTGTAACGCCACTTTCTTTGTGTTGATTTAATAAAATGGCGGTGCTGTAATATAATAAAGGGTAATGTTCTTTAATTTCGTCGGGCGATTCAAAAAAGTGCTCAATGCAAACGCTTAAAAATTCGTTTATGTTTGCGCCTCCGTATTTTCTGAAAATTGTATTTCTATTTTGTTTTATGTCGTTAAAAGGCTCAATGGCAGAGGCCATCCAGGCTTCGAAATAATGTTCAATAAAATAATCCTGCTCATGGCCTGCTATGGGATTAAATCTTAAAGCGTGCGTAAATTCGTGTAATCCCAAATTAATATTATCATCACCAATGGCGTAACCCGAAATAAAACTTTGCCAACTTAAACGTATATATCCTTTTAAATTTGTTTCGCCTTTAAAACGAATGTGGCCACCCGGCACATTGTCAAACTCCTTCGGATAAATGATAATAGTGTCAAAATAATTGAGAGCCCAGATCTCTAACCCCAACGTAAGCTGCACCGCGCTTGCCGCAATAATGGCCCTTACTTTATTGTTTACTTCAAATCCTTCGGCGCCTGAAATTATTTTGTATTCAATAAATTTTAAACACCTGCCAACAAAAATAGTACGCTGGGGGCTAATTAGAGTATTGTAATACGAAAAATAGCTTGAATAAAATCTCTCGAGCTCGCTTTCAGTCAGTTGTATATCGGCGGTTTCAGGCATTTGTGCAAGGTAAACCCATATTATACATTTGCAATTCTATTACGAACCAAAATCCTAATGTATAATATGGCTTAAATAAAAAGTCATTTTTTTATTGCGAAAAATAACTTATATTTGCTAATAAAGATAAAATTTTTATGATAGATTTAACAGGGATTATTTCCATTTCAGGGCAACCGGGCTTATTTAAAATTGTTGCCCAAAGTAAAAACGGCGTTATTGTTGAAGGCTTAGCCGATAAAAAACGTTTAAATATTTATTCAAGCACCAAAGTTTCCACTTTGAGCGATATTAGTATGTTTACAACCGGTGATGATAAGCCAATTGAAGACATTATTAATTCAGTATTTGAAAAAGAAAAAGGCGGTCCCGCCATTGGCAGCAAAGAAGACGATAAAGCGATAGAAAAGTATTTTGGCGAGATTTTGCCCGATTACGATAAAGAGCGTGTTTATGTAAGCAATATGCGCAAACTTTTTGCCTGGTATAATACCTTGCAAACTACCGGAAATTTGAAACAAAAAGAAGAAGGGAAAGACGGAGATGAAAAAGCAACAGCCGCAAAAGCCTTAGATGATAAAACGAAAGCAACTCTTAAAAAAACAGGCAAAGATTCTAATAAAGCCAAAGCTATAGCGGGTGTTAAAAAAACAACCGGCGTAAGAAAAACAGGAACTGCATAATTTTTTAAAGCAGATTATTAACAGCCGCCCTTTAAAAAAGAGCGGCTTTTTTTATGTTCCGGAATAAATATTTTGTATTTTTAATAAAACAATTATAATTGAAAAACCCTCTTTTATATTTAGTCATTATTTTTTCGGGGTCTTTAAAAGCCCAGCTTGCTCCGGCAATTGAATGGAGGGTAACCACACATTCGCCCAGGGGGCTCAACGGATTGCCGCAAACCGCCGAACAAAGCGGTGAAGAGTGGTGGTACAGCCACAAAAATGTTTACAATGCCCAAGGCACCCATGTTTCTTATGTAACAGTGGGCTACACAAGTTTAGTAAGTACAATTGATACCTATACCAACGCACAACAACTTTTTAACGAAGGGTTAGATTCGCCCTACAACCCAATAATACCAAGTGTTTATAGATATGATACGTTAATTGACGGCTGCGGCGACCGCGATTATAGCGGAGAAAAACGTACACCTGCCAGGGGTAATATTGGTTTAAATGATCTGCAAGGGAACATGATCTACTGCAAATCAAAAACAATTGGCGCTCTCGAAGAAGTAATACAGGACCCGGTTAATCCCGATTATTTTTATGTCGTAGGTGCCCATCTTGGCGTTAAACCTTATAGCGATAAAATTAATTTTTTGCGTTATAATCCTACCTCTTCTAATCCAAACGATAATTTTTCACTTTCGCATCTTAATGTTACTCCCGGTTATAAAAATGACGTGAGTCATTTATATGTTGCAAAAATTCGGAGCGATGGCGTTATTGTTTGGCAGGCTTTATACGGTTATCTTGATTACACAAACTCTCCTTTGGCAGCATATGAATGCATAAGTTATGGTTACGATATTATTAAAAGTTCAAATGGTAATTTGATAGTTACAGGATTTGGTCAAACAGTTTCTAATGCTAATAGCGCGGGTTTTCCTTTACTTTTAGAGATAGATCCCTCAACAGGTTATTTGGTTAAAAAATTATCGCTGCCCTTGAATCAGAACGGATTTGTACCCATCACAAATTCCATAAACGGCTATGCAGATGGCGGAATTGGCCATTCTTTAATTGAAATGGATGAAACAGGTAATTATGCAGTTGCCACCACTTGCTATTTTGGTAACACAAATTCAAACGATAATAATTACGCTTACATCTGGAACATCGATCATGATTTTAATATTAGTTCGACCTGGCCTTCAAATCCAATCTGTCTTCGGGGCTTTGGTCCGCAATATTTTAATTCAACAATATCCGAAATTAAATACCACAAAGGTTTAAAACAATTACTGGTACCCATAATCAAAGATTGCAATACTTGCGCCCATGCGGGAAATAATTCGGCTAATGGTTTTGTTTACCGAATAAATACTAACGGTTTGCTTGCTGCCGATGGAATAAATCCTTCGCCCATGGGCCCTATTCACGCGTTCGACCTGAGAATAGGCGTTGAAGAAACTTCCGACGGTGGTTTTGTTGCAGTAAGTACCACACGGCCGCCTACATCAAACCACGCGCCGCCAACCCAAATAGAATTAGGTTATTTAGCCGGCTGTCCCGATCTGCAATTTGAAGATTGGGATACCGATGCGCTGATCGTAAAATATTTTTCAAACGGCAGCACGCAGTGGAGTAAAACATTTGATGTGGAAGATAACAGGGCAAGGCAAACCGAACCCGGTGATTTAAAACGTCAGGAATGTTTATATAAAATTACTGAGGCGCAAGCGGGCGGTTATGTTATCAGCGGAAATTCGAGCGCTAACTTTGATGATAATTATTTGGCCAAAGTTTATAACGATTGTTTTACGCACACCACTTATACCGCCGGGCCGCAATATGTAATGGATATTACATCCAATACATTATGGAACAGCTCGCAAAATGTTTTAGGAAAAGTGATTGTACATTCCGGTGTAGTATTAACCATTGCCGGGCAAAACACAAGTATTCGATTTTTCGATAGCAAAGCAACAGGCATTGAAACAAATTTAACCGTGTTGGAAGGTGGCATTGTAAACATTACAGATGGCGCCATTGTAACTTCATTAGACGCTTCGGTTTGTAACAATAGTCATTGGTCGGGAATAATTTCTGCGGGAAGTGTTTTTGAAACAAATAAACTAGCCATTTATCCAAATCCCGCGAATACCGATTTCACTATTCTTTACAATGGTTCCGATCTGGGCGAAGTAACTTATTCCATTATGGATGTGCTTGGTAAAGTAATTAAAAATGGAACCATAAACGCTAATTTTTTAAACGTGATTGAAACAACAAATTTTAATGAGGGCGTTTACATCGTTACCATCAACAAAAACGATAAGATCTTTGAACAAAAAAAATTGGTGGTAGTAAAACAATAATTATTGAATTTTCCTGTTAAAAAAAGTGTTCGATAAAATAAAATTATTCTGTTTTTTTGCCTCGTTTGCAAATTTCGCGTTTGCGCAAGTATGGTCGCAATTGCCCGATCTGCCTGCTTTAGAAAGAGATGACGGTGTTGCAAAAACCATAAATAACAAAGCGTATTTTGGTTCGGGATTAAGAACAGGTTTTACTTTGGGCGGTGATTTTTACGCGCTTGATCTTGTCACAAACACATGGACAGCCGTTGCATCCATGCCCGCAGGCGCTGAAAGGCAATACGCCGTGGCTTTTACTTATTCTAATTGTTTATTTGTACACGGAGGCTCAGGCAGCGGGGCACTCCTTTTCAGCGATACTTATCGTTATGACGTTACCACAAATACATGGACAACAGTTGCACCAAAACCCGGAAGCGCGGTAATGGCCGCCAGCAGTTTTACATTAAATACTAAAGCATATGTTTTTAGCGGACGGTTTGCAAGCGGCACGGTAAGCGATGAAGTGTGGGAATACGATATGATTACCAATGTATGGACACAAAAAAATAATTTTCCTTTTGGCGGGCGCTGGCGGGCAAGCGCGGCAACATTAAACGGCGTGGGTTATGTTATGTTTGGAAAAGATAATGCCGGCTCCATTAGAAAAGAAATTTATAAATACAGCCAAAGTACCGATAACTGGACTAAGGTAACCGATTTTCCGCAGCCCAAAGGAAGGTATTATGTGGGTATGCAAAACGCCGGTAATAAATTGGTTTTGCTTGGGGGTATTGATACGCTGGATAATTACCATAACGATTGCTGGTTCTTTGACGATGCAACAAATACGTTTTCGGCCGGCCCCGTTTTACCCTCATTTGGCAGAAAGGGTGGGATGTGTTGTTCAAACGGAAATAATTTTTATTACAGCTGCGGTGTTACGGCTGTTACAAGAGTAAAAGAAACCTGGGTGCTGGATATACTCGCGGGCTTCCGCGAAAATGAGAACAAAGCTACTTTTTCAATTTTTCCGAATCCATGCGCCGATGTTTTAATTGTAAATTATTCCTACAACAATACAAATTGCAAAGTAGAACTGGTTGATCTGCTTGGGCAAATTGTTTTCGAAACTAATTTTGATTCCTTTATTGATAAAAAAATAAATATTTCTCATCTCGAAAAAGGAATCTATTTTCTGAGATTTTTTTCGGAAGAAAAACTGATTGAAACTAAAAAGATCCTGAAAGAATAATATCTAATAAAAACGGCAGACAGTGTCTGCCGTTTTTTATTTTATATCAAGATCATTTATTGAACCGGCGCATTCGCTAAAACCGCAGTTGAACCAAGCGCTGTAAAAATTGTTTTGTTATTTGACAGATCAGCGTAACTGGACGCATTCGTGTTACCCCCAATTGTATATGCCGCAAAGTAAGCAGTGTTCGTTGAGGTGTATCCCAAATCATAAAAATCTGCGGTAGGTATATTTTTATTAAATCCGGTTCCGTTCACCGCGACATTTATAACATAAAAATTACTTTGATTAGCTGAGCCGGAATTTACCGCAACATTTCCGGGATTTCCAACATAAACAATAACGCTTTGAACGTATGGTGTTGCAGGCACCACGCCTCTTACACGAATATAGTTTACGGTACTTATTACCGTATCATATGCCATTAATGAGGTAACATTTGTAGTTGGAGTTTTTGAAATATTCGTGTTGCGATACGTATCGCCGCCACCGGTAAATTGCACGCTCTGAATTTTATTTGTGCCATAACCACCGCGTTTAACAGTTAAATTGTAAACCCCCGTTGTTAAACCCGAAAAGGTAAATTCTCCGTTCGCATCTGTATAAGCAACCTGGCCGCTACCATCAATTGAAACAGTATCGGAAGCTAAATTTGTGGTGATTTTTGTACCTGAAAGATCATAATGGCTTACAAAGCCCTTTAAATTGCCTGTTAATACAGGGCCTGCCGGACCGGGATCGCCTGTAGTGCCTTGTGGGCCTGCATCCGGTTTTTTACAAGATGTTAAAATAATACTCAATGCCAAGGCACTGATAAGTGTAAGTTTTGTTTTCATTTTTAAATAGTTTTTGTTTTGACTTCGAAAAGAGTAAATAGTTTAATGGTAATAAAACTATTTCCTGTAAAAAAAGCAACGGGAAGAAAATCCGTGCGCTATGGTTTTGTCACAGATCCAAAAATCTCACCCTATCTTCTTTCGGGATCAGTGAGCAACTTTCCACCCGCCCGAAAATTTTCATTCTTCGTTTAGCGATCATATCGTAAACCATGTTGCGTAAAAAAGGAGGGATCACCAAAAAAACCGTCATCATTGGCCACAAGCCTTTCATGTACAAGGTTAAGCGCAATGCCGCGCATGATTTTATATAGGCCGAATAATCTTTTATTAAAATGATGCTGTCTATTTTCGGGTCTATTTCAAAATAGGCTCTCAGGTCTAACCCCACTTGCGATGTTAAGGGTGCAAAATGCATTGTTTTGTTTTTTTCTCGCTTCAAAAAAAATTGAACGCTGCGGTTACAAAATCCGCATTCTCCATCTATTAATAAAATGGGTTGTTTGGTCAGTAATTCATTTATTTCCATTAGGGTCTAGCAAATATAAAGTATGGATCGGAACTCATCTCGTATTTTTTTGGTAAAACAGTAAAAGTATTCAGATCAATAAAATTTACAAAGCCATTTCTTCCGCAAACGCTGGAATGGTGCGGCAATGGACCGGAGGTTAAAATATTGCGCGACAATACATATAATAAATTTTTATTTTCATCTACCGCAACGCCGTGGGGCTGATACCCGCACTTTATAGTTGTTGGAGTATTGGTCATTTCATCAATTCTTGTGATCACCCCTTTTGAACCCGGAAACGTTGTCGCGTCTTCAGGGCAGCTGACAAAATATTGCTTTTTATTTTTTGAATAAACTATCTCTTGCGGAAAAACGCCTACAGGAATAATGGTTACCGAATTTGTTAAAGTATTCAAAATTCTTACATCGTTGCTTCCCTGGCAGGTTACATACAGGTCTGTTCCGTTTTGTGATAAAACAATATCGTGAATACTCAAAGTCGGAGAAGGGCTTGCGCCATCTAAAGAAATCGGATTGTAGTTACTGAAATCCGTTAACCACGCGCTGACATAATTGGCAGTTTGCGCGCCAACATATAATATACTTTCATCCGCGCTCAAAGCACAGCCATGCGGCGAACTGCCGGCCGCGGTAAAATTTAGAAATTTTTCATTTTCAAGATCAACCGCTGAAAGAAAGCCGGACAAGGAAGCGCAGTATGCGCGCTTACCATCTTTGGTAATAATAAACGTATTCCAGTTGGTAGCATTATTTGCCGGATCAGTACTTGTGCCCGCTGCAAGAGGTGTTAATGGAATATTTGCTACAAAAGCGTCATCGCTGCAGCGGTGTTTTTCCATTAGGTTGCTCGCAATAAAAATAACATACCAATATTTACCATCGGGCGAAACCCTTATCTGATGCGGTGTATCCTTGCCTCCTTTTTTTCCCACTTCAATATATCTTATTGGAAGCTGCGTCTCACTGTCAAACACGGTAACCACACCACAACCCTGATTGGTAGCGTACAATTTTTTTCGTAAAGGATCATCGCCCCACATTACGTTGCCATTTATATCCGGCGCGCCCGCGTCTATCCAATCTTTTATTAATACAACCTCATCGTGCGTAAGTGGGGTTTTAGACAGGGGCATGCTCGGGGTGTTTTGCAATCCCAGATCGGAATACGTATTTATAAAACTGCACAGCGAAGAAAATTTGCTACTGTAGGGGATTATTGGCGAACCATTATTACTTCCTTCAAAAGATTTTTGCCAGGTGGTCATATTATATTCTGAAGCGGCCAAATAACTTTTATCATTATGGCATCCGCTGGTAGCGCACTTGTTCACCATTATTTTTCCGATCTCGTGTGGATATTCCCCATAAACAACATTGCCTACTTTTTTAGAACAGGAAGGAAAAAGAAAAGAAAAAAGTATTAAAAAAAATGTGCCGCAAGTGCTTTTTTTACTAAAAAATAAAGGGCAAATATGTTTTTTGAGTTCTATAATTCTTTAACATCAAAACGGTTTTGTTATATTATGGTTTCGGCGCTTCGACAAGCTCAGCTGCCACAAGCTCAACCACCGTTTACTCTTTAATTATTTTTTTAACAACGCTAAGGGTTTGCTCTTTGTTACTAATAATAATTTTTACAAAATAAATTCCGGGCTGTAATTCATTCACATCAATTGTTTCTGAATTTAACTTTATGTTTTTTGCGAAAATTTCTTTTCCTAAAATATCGGTAATGGTTACGGTGCCATTTTCAACTTCTATTTTATCAACTGTAATATTTAAAGTTTGTTTTACAGGATTTGGAAATAACAAAATAAGTTCGTTTTTTTTCTGCATTATTTCTTCTATTCCAACATCGGGACCTTTTGAAGAGAAAAAGCTTAAACCGCCGCCGCCATTGCCAACAAATAGATCGCGCTTGCCATCGTTATTTACATCTTCAAAATACGGCACCGATTGGGCACCTTCGTTAAAGCCATTAGCAGTGGCATTAATTAAATTGCAATTAACGCTATAGGATGGGACCGAATAATAACTGATCAATCCGGTAACCGAACCGCACAATAATTTTGTGGTGCCGGCATCGTCGTAAAAAAACGGAGACGCATAACCATCGGGCCCGTATAAATTAGAAGCACCTTGTACGTTTACGCCCCCAAAACTACTTGTAACAAATGTAAACTGAGGTACAGTTGGCGTGCCAATGTTTTTGTAGAACCAAATTCTTCCGTTCTTCCCGCCTATCATCAGGTCCAGTTTTCCATCTTTATCAATATCAAATAACTGAGGGGCCGCAGCGGCAGGCGGGGCAACGCTTGTAGGGCTTGTAGCCAAACTAAAGGCGTTACTTATGTATGTAAAGGTTGCGGGTACGCCCACCCCGGCTGTATTTTTAAGCCAATGAAATTGCCCTGTTTGTGTGCCCAGTACAATATCTACATCGCCGTCGTTATCAAGATCTCCAACGGTTGGAATAACGTTGTTTAAATTTTGCGCCAATACATTCGCGTAATCTCTTGTGATGAGCGAGTAACTTGGCTGGGCTGCGGTGCCGGTGTTTTTGTACAAGGTTAATTGCGCGTTTAAGGTATTTATATTATAATAACCATAAGTGCCTATCAGCAGATCTTTTTTACCGTCGCTATCGTAATCAAATAAAACGGGAAAAGAATTTTGTCCGACCTCTATCATTTCATCCTGCAAAAAATTCTTTTTTACAAATTGAAAGTTAACTGTATTGGTTAAACTTGTGTTTTTATAATACCAAACGCTTTGGTAATTTTCGCTGCCATTCATATTAGGAGTAGCGATCAGATCTTTTTTAGTGTCGCCGCTCACCTCTACATAATAAGCGCATGGAAAATTATTTAATTTAATTTGCTGTGTGCTTGCTTTGTTCGGAAAGTTAGGATAAAGCCTTGTGGTATCAACAATATTAGCCGAAAAAGAAGTGCCGCCATTAAGCGCGAATTGAACAACGTTACAGGAAATATCGCCCATAATAAGATCCTGGTCCTGGTCCCCGTCACTATCCAAACAAGTTAAACAAGAGCCCGAGTGTAAGCTATTTTGATCTGGTAAAGGGTCCTCGTTTCCTCCGCCGGGTTTATAGCCGCATATCTGGTTAAGACTTATACCGCAGAAGTATTCAATAATACTACCCCAACAGCCGGTAACTCGCGTAAATGTATTTAAGCTGTCGCAAATGCTGTAGGTTTCCTTACTTAGATTCTTGTAGTATTCTACAAAATTGCCTCCAGGGCTAAAGGTTAAAATATCCAGGTCGCCGTCGTTATCAATATCCACAATACCCGGTACCGCATTTGATGCCGCATAAATATTGGCGGGTGGAATGGAGTTATCATTAATAAGGGGTTTTGCCAAAGAAAAAGTAAGTGCTCCACCGGGTATAGTTACATTTCTATAAACCATAATGCCCGCGCTGGTTGAACAAAATAGATCTTCCTTCCCATCACAATCATAATCTTTACAAACCGCCCAGTTAGCGGTTGCCGGAAAATAATAACTCAGATCGGGATTAGCCGAATAAGTAGTTTGCCCTGCTAACAAAACGCCGGTATTAATAAAACACCTGAAACGCCCAACGCTGAATTGGTTGATCTTATCAAAAGCAACTATATCTTTTTTTCCGTCTAAATTCAGATCAATGTTTGAAACGTTGGTAAAATTAAGTCCGTTAGCCCAAGGCATTTTTAAAACATAGCCATTTTCTATCACACTTATAGTATCGCGGGCAACAAACAGCTGTGCGTACCAATCTTGTGTAAGCAAAATACAAGTAAATGCTAACAAATATTTCTTCATATAACAAATTTAGTAAAAAAACGCCCTGGTTTTAAAGATTTAAAGTATAAACAACTATGTTTTCATTAATAAACTTTAAGAGGGTTTTATTGGGCTAAAACTTACATTATTCGGCTATAAACCGCCGGATATGGAACAAATTAGACCATTTATATAAACCTTTTGAATATCCGAAAAATTTTAACTAATTTAATGGTTGATTTGCCATAGTAAAACCAAAGTGAAAAAGAGCTTTTTATTCATATTATTTTTTATTTTTTTAAGCAGCGGTGTGTATTCAAAACACATTGTGGGCGGCGAAATGATCTATGATAATTTGGGAGGAAATAATTACAGGATCACACTTAAAATTTACAGGGATTGCGCTTCGGGTGGCCCCAATTTTGATGGAACGGATCCCGGAAATTTACCTACAGCACTCATCACCGTTATTGACGGACTAACCGGACAGATAGATTCCACCATTAATATTGGCTTGCCTGTTATTACAAATATTCCACCAAGCATCAATAACCTCTGCATTACCCCGCCAAGCGGCGTTTGTGTTGAAGAGGGCGTTTATACTTATACCATAAATTTACCGCCAAAATTAGGAGGTTACTATTTGGTTTATCAACGTTGTTGCCGTAACAATTCAATTATTAATCTTGTAAATCCAGGCGATCAAGGGGCAACTTATTTTACAAAAATTCCGGGTCCGGAAGTAGTTGCTGTTAACAGCTCCCCAAGGTTTAAAAAATTTCCGCCAATATTTATTTGTAACAATTTGCCTTTTTCGTTCGATCATTCTGCAACCGATCCTGATGGCGATCAATTGGTTTATTCGTTGTATTCGCCTTTTTTGGGATTAGATCCCGCTTGCCCTTCATTGGGCACTGCCGGTTGCCCCACTGCCGCAACGGCTCCCACTTATTCAACCGTAAATTATTCGGGTACTTACTCAGGTAGTTATCCTATTGCCGCTAATCCCGCGTTTAGCGTAAACCCTGTTACAGGTATGTTAACCGGAAGGCCAAATTTAATTGGGCAATATGTTGTGGGCGTTTGTGTGCAGGAATTTAGAGGTGGCATTTTAATTAATACTCACTATCGCGATTTTCAATTTAATGTAACACCTTGTGTTGTAAACGTAGCAAGTATCTTTGCCGACCAAATTCAAAAGTGCGAAGGCAGTACCATTACTTTTACCAACCAAAGTTTTGGTAACGTTGGCGCACTCTCATATCATTGGGACTTTGGGGTTAACGGAACTTTGGCCGATACATCGCAGGTCTTTAATCCAACGTATACTTTTCAGGATACCGGAAAATACTTAGTATCTCTAATTGCTAATCCCGGCAAGCCTTGCGCCGATACCTCCAAAAAATTATATTATATTTATCCCCAGCTCAAGGTTAGTTTTAAAGGTTACGATAAACAATGTTTAATAGGAAATTCGTTTAGTTTTACCAATACAGGAATTTATATAAACGGCGCAACTTATAAATGGGATTTTACACCTGCCGCAACACCAAGCACATCAACAGTAAAAAGCCCGAGCGGCGTTACGTATACAGTACCCGGAATATTTAACGTAAAATTAGTTGGCAAGCAACTTACGTGTATTGATTCAATGATAGACAGTATTCGTGTTGTTGGCAGGCCAATTGCAAAAATAAATAATTTACCTACCAGCCTGTGCGACCCTGCCCATGTGGCTTTCAGCAACGGCAGTTACAGCCCATTACCGTTAAACTACACCTGGATTTTCAGTAACGGTAACACTTCGCACGCGTATCAGCCTGTTCAAATTTTTTCTCCGCCGGGTGTTTATGGTGTTACTTTAATTGCAACCACAAGCGGTTTGTGTATTGATACTGCCATAACCTCTGTTTCAAATATTACGGTTAACCCTTCGCCAAAAGCAGATTTTATTTGGTCGCCTACACTCACCACCATTTTTGATCCCGACATTACTTTTTTAAACCGCTCGAGCGATGATATTACTTCGGCCACTTATTATTTTGGCGATGGCAATTCGTTAACCGCCATAAATTGTATACATACTTATATGGCTCCGGGCAAATACCAAGTTGTTCAAATTGTAAATAATCAGTTCAACTGTCCCGACACTGCAAGGCACGAAATACGAATTTTACCGGAGTTCAGATTTTGGATCCCCAATACATTTACGCCCAATAAAGATGGCATGAACGATGTATTTATGCCAAAGGCCATTGGCGTATCCGATTATCATTTTGATATTTATAATAAATGGGGGCAGCATATTTACAGCGGTAACGATTTTACGCAAGGCTGGGACGGCAGATTTAACGGCAAAAGTTGCGAGCAAGATGTGTACGTTTGGATAATTAATTACAACAACGATGTAACGTTAGGACAGGAATACAAACAAGGAACTGTTTTATTACTGAGGGCCGACGATTATTAGGCTTTTTCTGTTCAAAGCATAGAAAATCTATTGCGTGCCTACGGCACTTAAATCTTTATCTTATTTGTTTTCTACCAATATTTGGCTCCGATGGAGCCTTATTCTATTACAGCATAGGGGTAAAATATCGGTAGAAACAATTCCCGCTTTGCGATTAAACCCCATCAGGGGTGATATATTTCACGTTTCGACTACAGGCACAATTATTAAACCGCTTCCTTTCTTTTCACCCACACCAATAACGGTATCAGCAGCAAGGCGCAATACGTTATTAATTTAAAGTGTACATAATAGTCATCGAATACCCCTAAAATTAATTTTAAACTAAAGCCCAGCGCAATAAGAATAAGTAAAACTGTTATTGCTTTTTGATCTTTATTTATCATTACGGTATACAAGATCACAGCGAATGCCGGAATGGCAAAAATGAACGCGTAATGCTGCTGATGCGGAAAAATTAGCGGGATGAGAAGCAGGATATAACTTAGCTCGATACATTGCGCAAAATTTGTTTTTGCCTTCGCAAAAAACTTCAAGTTTAAAAAATACAAAGTAAAAGCGATCAGGATCAAACGAGTAATTAAAATTATTTTTGAAAGGGTTTCTAAGGATACATCCGCAATATTTCGGGTAATTTTTAAAGCGTAAACATCGGGCACATCTTTTACAAACAAGGTGGAGAACAAGGTAGAGAGGCCGTGAAAACTTCTTTCATCCACATCCAGCACATGTATTTGATTGGTTGGGTTAATTAATTTGGCCCATTCTTTCAGCAAAGCCATGTTATATTCTTGCCCGATAATTAAGGATGGAAAAAACATGAACGCAATATAAAAGCCGGCAGTAAAAAGCGCTGCTTTAAAATAACCACGGTAAATTAAATAAGGCACAAAAACAATTGGCAATAACTTTATATTAACGCCAATTGCCAAGATGAGTGCGCCTGTTATTGGTTTATCCTGCGAAATAAGCGTTAAGCCCTTAATGCAGCACCACAGTATTAAGATGGTAATTTGCGAATGGTGAATGTTATCGATGAAAAACCGAAGGGAAACAATAAATACCAAAAGAATAAAAAGGTCCTTTCTTTTTAATTTTGAAACAAGTTCGCTTTTATAAAAAATTTGCAATAAATTAAAGAACAAAAGCGCGTTTAAAAATTGCCAGCAAAATTTTAAAGGCAAATAAGGCAAAGCCGCAAAGGGCTTTAAAAAAAGAGCAAATAAAACGGAATAATAATAATGATACCCGTCCACATACTTTTTTTCAAAAATATTTTCGTGTTTACCCAGGTCATCGGCGGCCGACAAAAAAATATAAAAATCGCCTTTGCCATTCGCTTCAAATAAACAGTAAAGCGCGCATAACGCGGGAATGATCCATTTCCAATATTTTTTATTAAAATCTAACATTTTATTATTTCATGTGCTGTTATTTGTTACTTTTATTATCACATGCATTGCGCCTTCAAATTTATCAAGACTTCTTACGAACCATTTCATAAAAATAAACATCTAAATTTATATTCTAAAACAAATAAATGCTTATAAAGGCATTATCATATTTTTTCGCCGATTTTAATTTTAAAACAAGATCTGTTTGGTTTAAACGGCTGTTGTATGTCTTTTTATTGGTTAAATGTTGTTATTGGTTATTTTATTACAATCTGTTATTTGGCCAAAACAGTATTGTTTACAGCCATCCGTATGACATCGGTTTTTTTAAAAGCCTTGCTTTTTTTCTTTATAACCGCGAAAGCCCCGGGGCAAGTTTATGGTTCATTGTTCCGCTGCTCATTTTGTGTATTTTTAGTTTATTTAAAAACCGTATTTATTTGCTGTTCGATTTTTTGATCTGGTTCTTTGTGCTGAATATTTTCAATAAAATTTATCCCACCTTAACCGGCGGAGATTATTTACTAAACCAATTATTATTTTTTAATATTTTTATTTCCGACAAATTCACTTCCCACACTGTACCCTTGTTTATGGAGAAAAAAAATAAAATGAAGATCTGCGCGCATAACTTCAGCGTATTAGCGGTCATCATTCAGATCTGTCTTGTTTACTTCACTTCGGCAATAACAAAATTGGGTAATATGGATTGGCGGCACGGCAAAGCGGTGATCATGGCTTCTGAAGTAAATCATTTTACCTTGCCTTTTATTTCGCACAATATTGACAGTATCGCAATTTTACTGGTGTTCTTTAATTTTTTAGTTTTGATCTATCAGTTGCTTTTTCCATTGTTGATCTGGGTTAATAAAATAAAAAAACCATTTATTATTTTAGGCATCCTTATGCATTTATACATCGCGTTTGTAATGGGCCTTGTAAGCTTTGGTTTAATTATGATCTTAACCTATATTTATTTTTGGCCGGCAAAAGAGGCAGGTGAAGTTGAGTTCAGAAGAGGAAGAAAATAATTGGGCCCACGGCGTTGCCGTGTAGTTTCTTGCCCCGAATTACACTAACAATCACTAATTTGTGTTTAAAAAAATTCCACTAATCTGTAAGTAAACCAGATTTGATTAGTTAACATAGGTTCGTGAAATCAGGTCGCTCAGATTGGTGAAAAATTAGCAGAATTCCATTGCGACAAATTTCCGATTTCTCTGCCACAGATTTCACTGATTTTCACAGATTGCAATAGCAAATAAAAAAATATCTGTGAATAAAATCTGTGTGAATTTGCGAAATCAGTGGCACTTAACTGTGTTGGTCGGGGAGATATAAGCGTAAGTATAATTATTTTGTGTACATTTACATCATGTTTACAAACGACCAATTAAAAGAGTTAAACGAACGCCGTCTGGCATTAAGGGGGTTTCTTTGACTACGATAGAAAGAAACACGATCTTGAGCTTTTAGAAGAAAAAACGCTTGATCCCAACTTTTGGAACGATCCAAAAAAAGCAGAAAAAATTTTAAACGAGGTAAAACAGGTTAAGTCCTGGACCGTTGGCTACGAAGAGCTTTCGAGGCAGCTCGACGACCTTAATACGCTTTACGATTTTTACAAAAGCGGCGATGCTACCGAAGAAGAAACAGATCTGGAATACCGCCATTGTTTAAAAAAACTGGAGGATATTGAGTTTAAAAATATGCTCAGTGCCCCTGAAGACCATTTAAGTTGTGTGCTTCAAATAAATTCAGGTGCAGGTGGAACCGAAAGTTGTGATTGGGCGGGCATGTTAATGCGCATGTATTTAATGTGGGCCGAGAAAAATGGATTCAAGATCTCTGAGTTAGATTATAATGCCGGAGACGCGGCAGGAATAAAATCAGTTTCGTTACAGATCGAGGGCGATTTTGCATTTGGTTATTTGAAAGGAGAAAACGGCGTGCACCGTTTGGTGCGCATCAGTCCGTTTGACTCGAACGCCAAACGCCATACCAGTTTTGCTTCGGTATATGTTTACCCAATTGTAGATGATACGATTGAAATAGAAATTAAACCTGCCGACTTGGAAATTTCTACTTCGAGAAGCGGCGGTGCCGGCGGACAAAACGTAAATAAAGTAGAAACAAAAGTGCAAATGCTTCACAAGCCAACGGGCATTGTAGTTGTTTGTCAAGTGGAAAGATCTCAGCTCGGTAATAAAGAAAGGGCTTTAAAAATGTTACGTTCGCAATTATACGAATTAGAAATGCGAAAGCGCAACGAAGCAAAAGCAGCGGTTGAAGACAGTAAAATGAAAATTGAATGGGGATCGCAAATACGAAGTTATGTTTTACATCCTTATAAAATGGTAAACGATGTGCGCACCGAATTAAAAATAACAGATGCCGAAGGTGTTTTAAACGGAAACCTGGACGAATTAATAAAGGCGTATTTAATGCAATTGGGCGGTAAAAAAACTTCTAAAACAAACGAATAATAGTGCAGCCTGTAAGAGCCAAAAAACATTTAGGGCAACATTTTTTATGCGATGAGAACATTGCAAAAAAAATTGTGAACGCGATGCTCGAAAAAGACAGAACTACTCCGCTTATTGAAATTGGCCCCGGAACCGGCGTGCTTACTAAGTATTTAATAAACGACCTAGAACATTTTACTGCTTTAGATATTGACAAGGAATCGATCGAACATTTAAAAAAAGAATTTTCCGAGAAAAAAGATAAGATAATTTTTGGAGATTTTTTGGAAATAGATCTCGAAAAATCAGGCGGCGCCAAATTTAATGTGATAGGTAATTTTCCGTACAATATTTCGAGTCAGATCATGTTCAGAATTTTGGAGAACAGAAATAACGTTTCAGTTGTAGTAGGTATGTTTCAAAAGGAGGTGGCACAGCGAATGGCCGAAAAACCCGGCACTAAAACATATGGCATTTTAAGCGTGCTGTTGCAGGCTTTTTACACCATTGAATATTTATTTACAGTTCACGAAAATGTTTTTAGTCCTCAGCCCAAAGTAAAAAGCGCCGTTGTACGGTTTATAAGAAACGATGTGAAACAATTGGATTGTAATGAAGTTCTTTTTTTCAAAGTAGTTAAAACAACTTTTAACCAAAGGCGAAAACAAATTCGCAATTCCATTAAACCGCTTTTTTTCTCTGCTGAGGTAACGCATCCTTTGTTTGAAAAAAGGCCCGAACAATTAAGTGTAGCTCAATTTGTTGAGCTAACAAATTTTGTGGAAGAAAAAAGTAAGGTTTAAGTTCGCTGAACCAACAAGGCCTATATATATCCGACAAAACCTTGCAGGTCTTTCAGTTACTCCGCGTTGATGGTGATCTCTAATAAAAAAAGCGAACGAATGTCGCCAATAGGTTCAAAGGTAGGTTTTAATTTATTTCCGCTTTTCATGCCAATGGTAATAAATCCTAATCCCGCTCCGCCTTTATCACTAAGCTCATTATTTTCTAAATGCTCAAGATAATAGGTTTTTAATTGTGCAGGATCATCGAATGAATTTATTTTATCCATATCGCGGGTTAATTTTTCTTTCACCGTATTGGTAATAAGATTTGCAACGGTAACCTTAACTTCCTTAGGCGTAGCATATAAAACAAAAAAGTTGTGCTGCGCGCCGCCATCATCCTTGTGTCCATGAATTAGCATGTTTTGCAGAGATTCAACACAAATAAAAAAAACTTTTTTTACAACCGATTTTGGCAAGCCTTTTTCTAAGATCTTTGCTTCAATTTCTGATTCTAATTTCGAAATAGTTTCGGTATTTAAAACACCATCGTAGGCCAATATAAGATCACCGGCGGTTTTTGCCTTCTCAACTTGTTTTGAAAAATACAAGTCGAAGAATTCTTCTTCTTTATTTAATATTAAACTCACTATTTAAATAAGCCGTTTAGCTGTGCATCGATCATTCGAATAACTTTTCCGAGATCTTCTTTACTCTCACTAAAATTAATATCATCCACATCAACTACCAATATTTTTCCCGATTCGTATGAAGTACTCCAAGCTTCATAGCGTTCGTTCAATCTTTTTAAATAATCCAACCTGATACTATTTTCGTAATCACGTCCGCGTTTTTGAATTTGTTTTACAAGAGTTGGTACACCCGCGCGCAAATAAATAATTAGATCGGGAGCTTTTACAAGGCCTTCCATTAATTTAAATAACGAAAAATAATTATCATAATCCCTTGTGGTCATCAGCCCCATTGCATGAAGGTTTGGCGCAAAAATATACGCGTCTTCATAAATAGTTCTGTCCTGCACAACAGTATGTTTTCCTTTTCTGATATCCAGTACCTGATTGAAACGATTGTTTAAAAAATATACCTGAAGGTTAAAGGACCATCGTTGCATATCTTCATAAAAATCATTCAGGTACGGATTGTCGTCTGCATCTTCATAATGGGCGTGCCATTTGTAATGTTTGGCCAATAATGAAGTTAAAGTTGTTTTTCCAGAACCAATGTTACCCGCGATCGCAATGTGCATACTAAATACGTAAAATAATAGACTAAGATATATAAATTACTTACAAAAACCAAAATAATGTTTATTCGGACAAAGTTTAAGCGATTGGCTTACAGTATTTTAACACCCAAAACGCTTCTGTCTTGCCCAAAAAACCTGCAAATCTCTTTAATTTCCTCTGTTATTGGAGTGTATTTATAATGTAAAGCGGTGTTAAGCTTAGTGTTTAAATAGGTTTGTTTATTGAATGCAGCTTCAACAATTGCGGCACTTAAAAGCTGTTCTTTTCCGGTAATTTTTGAGGAAATAAAGTCGAAAAAACGGCCAATTTGTAAAAGTGCGCGACTGGCGTTAATGAATGTTTTAGGCTTACCGAAATTGGTTAAAATGTTGTCTACAATTTCTTTAAACGAATAATTTCCTTCGGCTAAAATGTAACGGTTTGCAAATTGTTTTTTTTTAATTAATTCGATCATAATTGCGGCTGCATCTTTTGCCGAAATATAAGGTGCCAAGCCGTTGGTATAATATTTATTTCCGGCATAACATCTTCCAAATAACTTAGAGCTACTTTGATCCCAAAAACCGGGTGATAAAATAACACCGGGATTTACGATCAGCGCCTTCATTCCTTCTTCCATTGCGCGCCACACTTCGCGCTCGCCGTTGTATTTACTCAAAGCGTAATCGCTCTCGTTTCCGCCTGTTTTCCAAAAAACATTTTCATCCAGCGGTTCTTTATGATCTAAATTATTTATGGTGGCCACTGAACTCACATGACAAAAGGCGCTTATTTTTTTGTGCATGCATGCCGCTAAAACATTTGATGTTCCATTTTCATTTATCTTATATAATTCATTTCTGTCCTTTTTATTAAACGAAACAAAACCTGCGCAATGATAAACGGTTTCAACTCCCTCTAAAGCTTCTTCAATAGAAAATACATCGCAAACATCTACCTCTTTCCAACTAATTTTTTTAAACAGATCTTGTTCGTTGTAATAAGAAAATAATTGTTCGATCTTTTTCAGGTCGCTGTTTTTTTGTTTACAGGCTACAACAGGTTGGTTGTTTTGCAAGAGCTTTAAAACAACATGACTTCCTAAAATGCCGGTGGCGCCTGTAACTAAATTCAATTTTTTTATTTATGTAAAGTTGGCTTTTTCGAACACAAAAAACAAACCTGTTTGCACAATTACACCAAGTAAAAATCCGGTGTAAAGCTGATATGGTTTATGTTCTTTTAAATAAAGCCTTGAGGTGCCTATTAACCCTGCAATAATAATGCTTGCTATGTAAAATAAGGTCATATCAAATTTTATTAAGTATGAAACCGAGATCAAAGCGCCCAGTAAACCGCCAATACCAACCATGTGTGCGCTTATTTTGAATTTTAAATTTATTAAAGCGCTTAATAAAATGCCAAGGCCGCCGCCTAAAATAAAAAGTTTAAGGGGATTCCAAATATTAATATCTTTTAAAAGATAAAATAAGCCAAAATAAAAAAGAGAGGTCATTATATAAGGGAATGTTCGGTCGCGTTGTTGGCTTAAGATTAAACTTGGCAAACGTTTTAGTTTGTATAAAATAAAAATATTCAATACCGGAAAGGCGAATGAAAACGCGAAAACAATGAGAGTAATTCGCCATTTGGTTTCAAAGGGTGTTAAATATTCGAACACTGTATTTTTTATTCCGAAAAATAATAAAAGGCAGCCGTAAGTAACCATTAACATGGGATGAAATAGAACGGATATTGTATGCGCGAAATATTTCATTACGATAGTAAATGTGTTAAGCTTTCCATTTCGGCCGCAGCATTTTTATTGTTGTAAATAATTTGATACACCGCGTTGGTAATTGGCATGTGCACGTTATGCGTTTTGTTGATCTCGAAAACGCATTTAACAGCATAGTAACCTTCAGCCACCATTTTCATTTCGGTTTGCGCTGCTTTAACCGAATGGCCTTGCCCTATCATTGTGCCAAAAGTGCGGTTACGGCTAAATTTTGAATACGCGGTTACAAGCAAATCGCCTAAATACGCCGAAGCTTTTATATCCCGGTCTATTGGATGAACTGCATCCACAAAACGTTTTATTTCCTGAATTGAATTGCTTACTAAAACGGCTAAAAAATTATCGCCATAGCCTAAGCCATAACAAATACCGCCCGCTATGGCAACTACATTTTTTAAAACGGCCGAATATTCCGTTCCATAAATATCATCGCTTACAGTAGACCTTAAATACGCGCAATTTAATAGGTTACTAACGGTTTGGGCATTGATACTGTTTTGCGAGGCGATGGTTAGGTAACTTAATTTTTCCAAAGCAACTTCTTCTGCATGGCAGGGCCCCGTTATAACCCCAATATTTTGAAACGGCACCTCGTATATTTTATTCAAGTACTCGCCCACTATTAAATTATACTCGGAAACAATACCCTTAATGGCAGAAAAAATTACTTTGTCTTTTAGATCTTCGCGCTTTATTGTTTTAAATGTACTGTTTAAAAAAGCTGAAGGAACAGTAAGAACAATGATATCTGACTTTTGAATAATTTCGTTTAGTGAGGTCGAAAAATTTATTTTAGAAACATCGAACCTTACGGTGCTTAAATATTTTGGATTGTTGTGATTTTGTTTAAAGTGATCAATATCCGCCTGATTCCTTATAAACCAATTTAGGGTTTGACAATTATTTAAAAATAATTTTGCAAGGGCTGTTGCCCAGCTTCCGCTGCCAATAATACCTATAACGGGGGCTTTCATGTAAGGCCGAAATTACACAAAAATAATGTCTTCATCGTTTAGATTTCCTGTTCCCTCAAAACGCTTATAAACGCGGGCCAGCGTGATAACGTCCTTTTTGCAATAGGTCTCAATTTTTTTTAGATTTTTTTCTTCGTAAAAAGTTTTGGCCACTAAACTTCCGTCCATATCGTCTTTGGGAGAAGGAATTGCTAAAGCATGCGCCAATAAATTTAAAGAGCTGAAATTTTTAACGTCCCCGAATTTCCAAAGATCTAAGGTATCAATGTGTTTTACTTCCCAGGGTTTTAGCCCTTGAATTTGCAATACTTTTGGCAAAGGCATATTGTTTATTAAAAAACGACGGCATAAAAATGGAAAATCGAATTCCTTACCATTGTGCGCGCATAATAAATGAGTGCTTGTATTAAAATGCTGTGCCAGTAATTCTGAAAATTGTTTTAAGATTTCTTGTTCGTTCTCTGAAGCGAGGGATTTTACCCTGAATTTTTTTCCGTTATAAAATCCTACGCCGATGCAAACCACTTTTGCAAACTCAGCGTAGATGCCCGCCTTTTCATAATGTTTTTCGGGTGTAACCTCTTTATTAAAATGCCATTTTTTATCCCACAATTCCTTTGATGTTTTATCCAATTCGCTGTATTTGTAATTTACAGGAACCGTTTCAATGTCGAGAAAAAGTATTTTCTCAATTACTGTTTTTGCCATGGAGTTGAATTATAATTTATAATCTATTGGTGTAATGGTGAAAGAATAAATAAATTTATTTTTCTTATCCTTATAATAATATTCAAAATTTGCTTTCAGGTCGCGCATTTCTTTCAGGTCGGGATTTGTTTTTAAGGTATTAACAATACCGGGCCGTAAGGCAGCTTCAAATAAGGTGGTGTCAACATTTTCAACACTCACGTTCATTAAAGTATATTTATATAAAATGGTGTTCGGCTTTTTAACTTCAATGCCATCAATTCGTGTTTCGGAATCGATCATCATAGGGCATTTTTGATTGAACTTTTCAACTACTTCAAGCGCTTTATTATTTACAATCTCAGGTTTTGGTTGATCGCAACGCATAAAAACAAAGCTGCCTAAAATAAAACAAATTGCAAATACTCCTTTCATATTTCTCCGAATTTTATTTTAATGCTGTATAAGATTTTGAGAGGGCCTCTTTTGTTTCGTTTATCACCTTGTATTCATTTTCTAAAATGTTTGCTTCTTTATTTTCACTTTTTGCCGCATCTAATTTTATTTTTGCGGTTTTTTCTTTTCCTTCCCAAACGCTTAAAATATCTTTTATTCCTTTAAGGGCTGTGTATTTTGTAAAACGGTTTGCGCCTTTTGCAATTAATTCAAGATCTTTTGCAACCGTTAATGCGGTAGAGGCCATGTTACAGCGTTTGCCCAGTTTTGCGTAATGGTTTAAAAAACCCATCAGCTCAAATCCATTCATATATTTAAGTGTATTCTGAAAATAAGCAACCTGATCGTCTCCCCCATTGTTTCCATACAATTCAGCGATCGGAAAAATTAAATCTTTTCCCATTTCTCCCTCAAACAATTTTGCTTTTTCCATTCCCAATTTAGGGTTGCTTTTACAAATGGCTTCCAGCGCTTCTCCGTTAACAGCGTAGGATACATCGGTTAAGGCTTTTTCGTTTAACTGCGCAACATCTGCATCCGCTCCAAATTTAATGTTTAACAGGCCAAGGGCTTTTGCACGCGTTCTTGTTTTGCTATCTTTATTAAACACGTTCATTAAAATGGTTTTTACTTCGGGCAGTTTTTCTTTCGAAACTGTAAATAGTTTATCCATCGCGTAATTTCTTAATCCAAAATATTTGTCGTTTTCGGCCACCCATTTAAATAAATTGAAAACTGTAGCCTCCTCCATTTTTGATTCTAATTGTTTCAGGGCTTCTTTTCTATCGCCGTACAAAGGCGCGTCCTTATACATAAATAAATTTTCTTCATTTGTTCTTACGTAATCCAGATCACATAACAATTGGTGTTCGGCATCAAAGTTCACCAATTGAGGTTTACCATCGCTTTTCATAAAAAAAGTTTGTTTTTGTTCCGTTACCCAAATACGTGTTCGGGTTATCAATCCCCAAAAATAAATATCCACATCAATTGGTAATTTATAAAGCGGTGTATTTTTCAGATCCTGATTTTGTTCCACCGTAAGCTCTATCATTTTAGAAGTTTCATTGAATTTTTGCGTTACTTTTAATTTTGGCCTTCCTTTATTTAAAAACCATTGGTTAAAGAACCAATTCATGTCTTCACCCGTTACTTCTTCAAACGCCAAACGTAAATTGTGAATTTCGGCGCTTTTAAATTTATTTGTTTCTAAATAATTTTTTAAGGAAGCAAAAAAAGCATCGTCGCCAACAGCCTTGCGCAGCATGTGTAATATTTGTCCGCCTTTACTGTAACTAAACCCGTCGAACATATCTTCTCTTTCTTCCACATTAAAACGGATCATGTTCACTTCTTTAGTTGAGCGCATGTAGCCCATTCGGCTTGACTCGTGGTGATGATCTGCCGCGTCGCGCCCGTTCTTATGTTCTTCCCATAAATATTCTCCATAGGTTGCAAAACTTTCGTTGAGTGGCAAATTGCTCCAGCTCTCGCAAGTAACCAAGTCGCCAAACCATTGGTGAAATAATTCGTGTGCTATAACGCCTTCTCCATTTTTGCCATCGAGCAACTCGCGCGTTGTTTGATACACTGCCATATCTCCATGTAATGTGGCGCTTGTATTTTCCATCGCACCGCTTACATATTCTCGAGCCACAACCTGCGCGTACTTTGGCCAGGCATAGGGTACACCTAATCGTTTTGAATAAAACTCGATCATTTCTTTTGTAGCTCCAAAAATTCCTTTCGCGTGTGGCTCGTATTCCTTTTCAACATAATAACTTATTTCTTTCCCGTTCCAGGGCTCATCCACTACTTTTTTAAATTGGCCAACCGCCATCATGGCCAAATAAGGGGCGTGAGGCTCGTCCATTTTCCAATAATCAGTACGTGTGCCGTTCGCATTTTTTTTGGAGTCAAGTAGCAAACCGTTAGATAGGGTTGTATATTTATCATCCACCGTCATAAATATTTCTTGTGTCATTTTTGAATTCGGGCTATCGATCGTTGGAAACCAAACAGAATTGGATTGGGTTTCGCCCTGCGTCCAGATCTGAGGCATCAGATAAGGATTTTCCCCTTTTGGATTTACAAAGTAAAGTCCTTTATCGCTCATAATGGCATTGCTACCGCCAACACTTTTTAATTCGTTGGGTTTAGCAATATATTGGATCACCACACGGTATTTTTCTTTACCGGTAAAGATCTTACCAAGATCTATTTTTAAAGAATCGTTCTCGTAAATATATTTTGCCGAAATAATTTGGCTCGGCGATTGAACAGAGGCATGTATATTTTTATACCCATCTTTACTTGTTTCCGTACCGGTTAAGAACTCATACACTTCCACTTTCACAATGTCCATACCCCTCGCGTTTAAAAATAATTTTGACGAGGGATAAAAATGTTGTTTCAGATCGAGGGTGGCCACTCCGCTCATTCGGCTATTGGCCCAATCAAAATTTACGTCGAGGCGTGTGTGGATAATCTCGGTTAGCTTGGTGTTAGCGGCGCTATAAATCTCTCTTTTTGGTTTTTCATTCGCTACAACGCTAATGGTATCGAGCAAAATTACAGGATCGTCGTTTTTTACAACCTTTGTGTGTTTTTTATTGGTATGGCAAGCGGCGGCTAAAATTAGTAACATTAAAGCCGCAAATACTTTTTTTGTGATCATATTAAAATTTTAAGCTTCCACAAGACAAATTGCCTTTATTAAAAGCGGTTTGTGCGGGGCAACAAAAATGCCATTTATTTGCAGAATTCCAAAATATAAATGGTGGCCTCAGCCGTAAATCCCCTCTCCAAGGGGATAATAGCATTTATGCGGGGGTCAAGAAAGCAAGTGAAAGGCTGTAAAGGCAGATAAATATGCAAGAGAGGTCATAAATACCAATTGTAAAAAAGTCCATTTCCAACTTTTTGTTTCTCGTTTTACTGTGGCGATCGTGCTCATGCATTGCAGGGCAAAGGCGTAAAATAACAGCAGGGCCCAACACACGGCGGTGGTATACACCGCTTTTCCGTTCGCGTCTTTTTCTTCCGCTAATTTTTGTTTTATGCCGCTTCCTTTTTCTTCCGTTCCATAAATAGTGGCCATTGTGCCAACAAATACTTCACGGGCCGCAAAGGATGTAATAAGCGCGATGCCAATTTTCCAATCAAACCCCATTGGTTTAATAACGGGCTCAATCCATTTTCCAAGAATGCCAACATAAGAATTTTCGAGCTGTTCAATTTTTAAACGTTTTAATTCCTGCTTGTTGGTTTGCGAATTTTTTATTTGTGAAATTTGAGAATTAGCTTGTGTAAATTTTTCGCCGGGGCCATGCGAGCTCAAAAACCAAAGTATGATCGAGATGGCTAAAATAATTTTTCCGGCATTAACTATAAACACTTTTACTTTGCTTACCACCATGATGCCAATATTTTTTAAGAGCGGTAAACGGTAGACGGGCATTTCCATTACAAAAAAAGAAGTTTCTTTTGTCTTTATTATTTTTGAAAGCACAAAGGCGGCTATCAGTGTTACAATAAATCCGATCAAATACATAGCCATTAGTACAAGCCCTTTAATATTAAAGATCCCAAAAAAAGAATTACCCGAATAGATCAAAGAAATTATCAATGTATAAACGGGGAGCCTTGCCGAGCAGCTTATAAGCGGCAATACGAAAACCGTTATTAAACGCTCCTTATAATTGCTGATGGTGCGGGTGGCCATGATGGAAGGAACCGCGCAGGCAGTGCCGCTGATGAGGGGGATCACCGATTTTCCATTAAGCCCGAATTTGCGCATAAGTTTATCCATTATAAAACTGGCACGCGCCATGTAACCCGAATCTTCCAAAAAACCAATGAATAAAAACAGAAGCGCGATCTGCGGCACAAACATCACTACCCCGCTAATACCGGCTATTACCCCGTTTACAAGCATATCGTTTAATTGCCCGGCCGGTAAAATGCCGGCCGTAAAATGCTGAAACTGCAGAAAAGCAGATTCGATCCAGCTCATTGGATATTCGGCAACATAAAAAATGAATTGGAACACTAAAAATAAAACGATGAGCAAGATCAGATAACCAAAAAATTTATGCGTAACATATTTATCTATGCGCGAAGAAATATCCTGAAGCAATAATTTTTTCGGGCTATTTACATACTTTGCGGTCAGATAATTAATAGTATTGAAACGATAAGTTTGATCTTTATTAAAAAACTCTGAATTGTTTTTTGCATCAGAAAAATTATTCGCCGAAATAGTTGATCGGTAATTAAACGGCAAGGCTTTATTATAGGCTGTGATGTCGTAAAAAAAACTGTTGCTCTGTCTTGCCCTGATTATGGCCTCTTTCAGGTTTGTGATGCCAACTTTATCGCGCGAATTGATAGGTACAACCTCAACCCCTAAAGTTTGTTCAAGCCCTTTAATATCGATCATTATTTTCTGCTTCTCCGCCTCATCCATCATATTTAATGCCACAACCGTTTTGTACTTCAGATCAATTACCTGCGTTGCAATTAACAGGCTTCGTTTAAGATTAGAGGCATCTAAAACAACAACAGCCGTGTCAATTTTTTCCGAATCATTTAAAAGCGCCGAACAGGCCACCTGCTCATCCATTGTTTTGGCGTTAAGGCTGTAAATGCCGGGCAGATCAATAATAGAAAGATTAAACTCCTGGTCACTAACACGGATCTGTGTTTGTCCTTCAAATTTATCTACCGTAACGCCCGCGTAATTTCCGGTTTTTTGCTTTAAACCGGTAAGTGCGTTGAACAGGCTGGATTTTCCGGCGTTAGGATTACCAATTAAAGCAACCCTTATTTGATTATTTTTTATAGGCGACAAAAATTTATGGGACCAGTTCAACTAAAACCATTTCGGCTTCTTGTTTGCGCAAACTAAGCTCGTGGCCGCCAAGGCCTATGGATATTGGGCATCCGAAAGGAGCAGTTTTTACTACACTAACTATTTCTCCCGTTAAGCAGCCCATTTCCATTAATTTATTACAAAGATCAATATTACTGAAAGATCTGATAATGGCAAATTCACCGGGTTTTAACAGTGCTAACGATGTTGAATTAGGCATACTTAAAGTTAGGTAAACCGTGCTTGCTGGGAAATACCTTAAAAGTGGTATTAAATTACCGCTATTGTTAAAACGGCACAAAGGTTAAGCCCAGCATTAACCCAAGCCTTTGACTTGGATATCGATCCCAACGATAATAGCGTTGGTTGGCAATATTATTAGCGCGTACAAAGAAACTCAGCATTTTACTGTAACGGTATTCTACTTCTATATTCGCGTCGCCATAACCATGTATTTGTGCCGGCTTAATTGAGGTGATGCCCGCGTCGGTTACCTGCGATAATGCCCACTGATTACCCATTACAAAAATATCCATCCTGAAAATAATTTTACTTTGTAAATTATAAATTCCTGAGAATGTAAAATCAAAATCGGGTTTTTGATACGCGCGTATTTCGTTTTTTGTTTTGTAGATATAGTAATTCCCTTTAGCGATCAAATTTAATTTTGCATTTGGCTGATGTTTTATTTGTCCGCTAATGGTTAAAAGGCTTGTGTTATCGTAGATCACCTTAAAGCGATTGTTCATTTGAATTGTTTTGCTGTAATCGATGACAAAAAAATGCATGCTATCGTATTGCGCGTAACTGGCCTTTGCATCGTAAGACGTATTATTGCTTAAATTTCCTTTTACCCCAAGTACACCATAATATTTTAGAAGTGTGTTCGTGTAATTTAAAGAGCTGTCAACAAAAGGATTTTCTTTGCTTAAACTTCTGAAACTGTTTTTAATTATTTTTCCTGTACCTCCGCCGCCTTCAACATACGGAATGATTATGTTTTCATATACATCGTAACTCGCCTTCCCTTCAAAATTATAAAAGCCTGTTACCCCTTGTTTAAATTTTTCCAGTGTTGTGTTAATGGTCAGATTGGTTTTATATCTTTTTCCATTCGCTTCAACATAAGGCGATAGGGTTACTATTAGATCATTTAACGTATCTCGGCTTTGTTTATGGTTGTAATAATCTGTAGAAAAATTAACACCCACTTTTTCTTTTTGTACAAAGCCATTTAAATTAGTATTTAAATTAAAATTGTTCTCTTCTTCCCGGTTCAGGTTCTGAAGATTATAATATTTTAATCCTATTTCATGATTGATATGACTGCTGTCGGTGTAATGACTTACCAATTGCAATTTTGGTTCAAATAATTGATAGCGCTGCTTGGTGTAATTTTTGTCGCTTATTTTATTGATGCTAGTGTCATAACCATAATAGTGTATAACGTTACGTTCATAATTAAATTCGCCGCTGAGCGTATGCTTTTTATAAAATTGTTTTCCGAAAACACTTGCGACATTATCGCTGTAACCTCCATAACCCACGTTCTGCAAGTGATTGGTGCTTGATAAATGTTTTAGGTGAGCGCCATAACTCTTATCTCTGTTTCGTGTATTACTTATCCAAAACTCGCCGTAAGGCGTATTGTAAATTGGGCCGTACCCAACTTTTAATAAGGAACGGTATAATTTTGTTAAAGGTTCGTTCTGAATTTTTGCCGGGGCAATGGGCTGCACCTGGTATTTTGGAAACAATGGCTGACTTACAATTCCGTATTTAATATCCTTTAAACGTTTTACACTGTCTTTAATTTCCGGTAGGTCGCCAAATTTAAACGCATCTTTTATGCTTGGTTTAAACCTGCTTATTACACCATAATTAATTTCGTTAAGATTGGTTTGCGCAAACGAAACTACAACGTATCCCAAAAGTAATAAGCAGATCAGGATCCATTCTAACTTGCGTTTAAACTCTTTGCTTAATTCCTCTTTATTCCCGGTTTCTACGCGGGTTTCAATTGGAGAAATATCTAATACATCACTTTCCATTATTTTGGCTTCTCAATATTTGATTTTGTTTGTGTACTGTCTTTACCCGAACCTTCTTTATTTATTTTATCATACAACACTTCATCTTTTTTTGTTGGATTGCCGTCTATTTTCATTTCGTTGCTTTGCTGTTCGTGTTGTTTCTGCAATTTCGCTTCCTGTTTGGCCTTCAGGTCTTCTAATCTGTTATTAGCTTCGTCAATATATTCCTGTTTTGGTTTTCCTTCAATTATAGTTTGTAAAATTACCTTTGCATCTGCCTCATCGCCCTTCGCCAAATAGGCATCCGCTAAAAGCAGCATTCCCATGTTGTTCCAATCATCGTTACTGTATTCGTAACTGATCAGTTTATTCACTGTTTTTTCAACCTCTTTATAATCCTGTTTCGCGAACAAAATTTTTGCTACATAATAATACGCTTCTGCTCCGGTAACATTTTTACTTGTCTTGGTCATCGCTTTAAACTCTAACATGGCATCGTCCAATCGTTTTGTTTCGTACAAGGATCTTGCTTTAATGTATTTTGCTTCGCTGGTTTGTTGCGGCGTTAATTTTTCGGTGCTCAACACTTTGTTACTTTCTGCTAAAGCGGTTTCGTACTGATTTAAATAAAATGAAGAGCGCATTGCGCCGAATTTGCCGGCGCTTTTATTCGAAGGCGTTTCAGCAATATCCTGCAGCGCTAAAAATAAAGGCAAAGCCTCAGTGTATTTTTTGTCCTTATAATATAGGTACGATGCTTTGGTGTAAGCCACTTCGCTGTTTAAACTTCTGCCTTTGCCGATCACATACAAATATCCTTGCAGGGCTTTTTCAAAATTATTTTTACTGTAATTACATTCCGCGGAAATAAATTGCGCCTCAGTTATGTATTTTCCATTGGGGAATTTAGCGATATACGATTCCCACTTTGGTAAAGCAACATCGCAATTTTTTTGAACGTAGAAAGCGTCGTAAGCCGCCGCGTAAGAGGCTTTTTCCAATTGATTTTCGGATAAAGGATTACCTATGGACGCAAAATATTTTTCCATTCCTTCCACATCTCCTTTGGTCTCGTATATTTTTTTAATTGCTTCCAACACATCCTTAGCGGCTTCACTTTTGCTGTCGGCCTTCACAAATTTGTCGTAATATTCAAATGCCTTATCGTCTTGCTTTTTACTGAAATAAATATTTCCTAATTGGGCATTGCAATTATTGGCGAAAGAGGACTTAGGATAATTGTTTAATATTTTATTGTAGTAAATTATCGCGTTCTCATCGTCCTTTAAATTATTTAAATATGTATCGGCAATTTCATTCATGGTCGCACTCAAATAATTTGAAGCGGGATAACGTGTTTCTATCTTTTTGAGTTCGTCAATTTTATCGTTGTACTTTTTGTTTAATCCATCGCAAAGTGCCTTTTGGTACAACGCGTAATCTACATCCATTTTATTGGCATCAATGGCTTGTTTATAATATTCGCCGGCCTGCAAATAATCGTTATTCATAAAATAACTGTCGGCCACCCGAATAATGGCGTCGTTCACTTTTGTTTCATCTTGCCCAATTTTATTCAATAAAAATTTTCGGAACGAAATATTCGCGCTTGTGTAATCGCCGTTCTCTTTTCGTAAAAAATACGCGTAACCCAATGCATAATCGCTTAACATATATTCTTTCAGCTGCACCGCCCCGTCCATTACCTGAAAGGCTTTCCAGGCGTTAATAGCGGTTGTATAATCTTTTCTATTGTACGAAATTTCTCCAAGCCAATACTGACAAAGCCCGTTCAATTTAAAATCGGAATTTTGTGCAAGCGATTTTTTAAATTGTTTTTCGGCGTTATCTAAATTGCCATTATTAAAATATTCAACTCCCCTGAAATAAATTAATTTTTGATACGTAACTTTTAAAATGGGATCAATGCTTTGTAAACTTTCTATGCTCTTAATGGCGAGATCGTAATTTTTTGTGGTGGAATAAACGTTAATTAAAAAATTATAACACTCATCTTTTCTGGGCGACTGAGGATATTCTTTTAAATACCCGGCAAAAGCAGTGGCTGCTTCGTTATAAGGACTAAAATCTAACTCATAACTTAATTTCGCGAAACTGAATAAAGCATCTTCCGTTATTTTTTTATCAAGGTTTGTTTTGTACGCGCTGTAATACGCGTTCTTGGCTTTTAACTTATCGTTTAGTTTTACATAACAATCTGCCATATGGTACCAGGCATTTTGAGCGAGAGAATCGTATGAGTCGGATGCTTTTTCAAAATGGCTGATTGCATTTGGATAATCGCTGGTTTTGTAATAGCAATATCCCAAGGCGTAATTGCCCTGCGCATGTAAATCGGAAGCTAATTCGGTTTTATGCAAAAAAGGAAGTGCCTTGGCGTAGTCTTTTAAATTAAAATAACTTTCGCCTATCATCATGTTTATTTCGCTTGCTTTTTGCACATGATCGCTGTCGTTCAATAAAGCGGGCGCTTCTTGAACTACTTTATCAAATTTGCCTTGAATAAAATAAATTTGTGTAATGTAATAAGGTACTACTGTTCCAAAAGTTGGATTACCAACCAGACGATTGAATCCGGCAAGAGCTATTTCGTAATTTTTTTCTTCGTAAGCAATGTGCGAAAAATAATAATTTGCCGGGTGCGCGTATTTATTGTCCACATCTTTTATTTCAGCGAAATCCGCCTTTGCTTTATCGCTGTGATCATTTACATAATAACTGTAGCCGCGTTTAAAATACATTTCGGCCAATTGCTCTTTGTCTAATTTATAAACATCAACTTTCTCTAAATATTCAATTGTTTCAATGTATTTTTTTCTTCGGTAGTTTGATTTGCCAAGGTAAAACCAGGCCGTATTTACTTTTTGACTCTCAGGATATTTTTCAATGAATTGCTTCATTTGCCAATCACCATCCTTATTAAAAAGTTCAATGGCGCAGGCCGCGGCGTAAAAAGCAGCTTCCGCTCTTTGTATAGACGGTTTGCTTTGAGAAACATAATCGCTGAAATTTTTTTGCGCATTTACATATTGTCTCTTATCAAAAAGGTCTAAGCCGAGTTTGTAGGCTTCGTCCTTATCCATGTAAGCTGCAGTTTTCTGCGCAACAGAAACGGTAAATAAACAAATAGAGAGCAGTAAAGTGCCTAACTTTTTAGTGTGTATCATTAAGGTGAAAATGTGGTAAAATTTATCTCACTAAATTTACTTTTCTTATGAGGGTGCTTTGGCAATGAGCACAGGCAGTTATTAACCCTCTTGTGTTGATATTGGTATAAGGCAAAATGCGTTAACAGGTTACAATTTTTCTAATTTTATGTTTTCCCGTTTAAATGTCCACCCTTATAAAATTTGATAACGTAACTATTTTTCAGGAGGAGCGCCCGGTTGTTGGCGGTTTAAATGTTGAAATAAAAAAGGGCGAGTTCCTTTACCTGCTTGGTAAAACAGGCAGCGGCAAAAGCAGTTTTTTAAAAACAATTTACGGCGATCTGCCGCTTAATTCGGGCACAGGAATTGTTTGCGGCTACAGCTTAAATAATTTAAAAGCGGCGCAAATACCGTATTTAAGGCGTAAACTCGGCATTGTATTTCAGGATTTTCAATTGCTGAGTGACCGGAGCGTTTATGAAAATTTAAGATTTGTGATGAAAGCCACCGGCTGGGGCGAAGAAGCTAAAATAAAAGAACGGGTAATTGACGTATTAAAAAAAGTAAGTTTAGAAGGGAAAGAAAATAAAATGCCCCACGAGCTCTCGGGCGGTGAACAGCAACGCGTAAGCATTGCGCGTGCTTTGGTAAACGATCCTGAAATTATTTTGGCCGATGAGCCCACCGGCAACTTAGACCCTGAAACATCGGAAGAAATTTTAAAATTGCTGAAACAATTGAGCGAAAGCGGAAGGGCCGTACTGCTCGCTACACATGATATGATGGTTTATAATAAGTACAAATCGCGCACACTTACTTTTGAGGATGCAAAGGTGACGGAAACGAATTGATTTGGATAAAGAAATTTGGGGCTTGCCTGCGGCCCGGGCTGCTTCAGGCTCCGCTTCGCTTCGGCTTTTTTGTCCGCCGAAAATGGCGGAACAAAAAGAGCTAAACCTTTCGCATCCCTAAGCCACATTTCGGTCACAACTTCTCAAACTGCAATTCGTAAGTATTGCCATTCACGGTTTTTTTAATTTTTCGTGTCCCAGTCTTGAGATCAAGTTTAATTATCTGCCATTGATTATTGTCAATAAATAGGTTTCTCTTTAATATTGAGGTGTCTTGTGTTACAAAGCCAAATGAAATGTTTTTCTTGTTTTTAGAAAAACTATAGCCCAAAATAATATGCTCATATGGCACATGAAAAACACCAACTGTATTGCCATAATGCGAATCATAAGTTTCTTCAATGTAAACCTGGCTGATATCTTTGTAGCCACTGCGCGATCCAAAAAAAACTTTTAGTGATTGTAAACTATCAATACCGTTTACAGTAAAGGCTGTCAAATGAACATTGTCTAAAAATTTTATTTTGCTAAAGTTTGTAAACCACAAAGTATTTTCAGGATATTTTTTGCAGGTTGTTAAAGCAATAATTACGAAAAATAAAAAAATATGTATTGCTTTTGTTTTCATTTTCAAAGTTTCACGCCATACTGAGCGGTAGCGAAGTGTCTGTTAGGGGGAAAGGCTTTTTCGAAAGAGAACAGATCCCTCGTTCCTCGGGATGACTTTTTAGCTATTGTTAAACCTTCTCATACTCCGCCTTCACAAAATCCATTAACTCTTTTACATTGGCAGGACTGAAATCAAATTTAATTCCGGCGCCATTGAAGGCAGATAAGTTTGCTAAAAAATGGCTGCCTTTTCCGGGCATCTATGCTTATGCTGCTGAACGTTTGCGAGTCTTTTGTTGAGAGGCCTTATTAAATACTTTTTTTCGGCCTGTGGCTTTGTAGTAAGCAATTATTTCACTTATTCTCTTCTTTTCCTCGTCAGTTAATGGCGTTGGATCTACTGTAAAATCTACTCCTTTTGGTTCTTTAATGTGCCCCATGATAATAGTTTATTTAAGTTGGAAAATATTTCTTGATTAGTTTTAGCGCTTCATGTGGGAAAATCACCATATTGTGCTCACCTACATGTGTTGCTCCTAAGGTCATTTCATAATGTTGAATTAGTTTTGTTTTGGATCTAAAAGAAATAAAACCTTGGTAGCCTTTATCCCATGATATTTTGCAAGCGAAAGCGAACAGATTCCCCGGAACCCCTTCGTAAAGCTTGTTTCTCCCAAGATTAAACGGTGCACTTTCGATAAGATGTAAATAATAATGATCGTTAAAATCACTAATACTCGCTAATCCTTGAATAATTTCAGGATTATTTCTAATTGTTAGTTTATAAATCTGCCTGTCGGAGAGTTTGTTTTCGGCCGCCCAATTGAAAAGCCAGGCATTTTTTTTATTAATGTGCTTAAGGTCGCTCTTACTAAGAACGTGAACGTCGGTCGGAAAGCTGTCGCCGGAAATGCAATTTAAAATGCTATTTGTCAGCCGGTCAATTTCAATGCCAAGATGGTATTTTGCTTTCGCGTCCATATTTTAAAGATACGAAAAAAGTGTTGGAATAGGAAATTTGTTCCAATGTTAACCCCTAAGCTTTACCATCAACCGCTATAAAAACCTCTTCCCTACTTGTCTGCAGCGCCTCAGCGAGAAAACCTATCGGTCTTGCACGGCATAATGGTTCTTCGATTACTCTCATTCCCCAACTTCACTTTTCAAACCTTCTCATACTCTTCCTTCACAAAATTCATTAACTCTTTTACGTAAGCCGGACTGAAATCAAATTTAATTCCGGCGGCCTCGTAAATTTCAGGAATACTTTTTGTGTAACCCAGCCCAAGTGCTTTTTTATAATTTGTTATGGCTTGTTTTGGATCTTTTTTGTACTGGCGCCACATGGCAATAGCACCCAGCTGTGCAAAACCATATTCAATATAATAAAATGGCACTTCGTATAAATGCAATTGCACCTGCCAACGGCGGTTCACAAAATTTTCTAGTCCTGCATTATTTATTACAGGACTTCCAAAATCTTTCATCAATCCGTTCCACATCTCATAACGTTCTGCAACAGTGTGTTCAGGTTTTAAATAAAGCAGGTGCTGAAATTTATCTACCGCGGCTATCCATGGCAAAGCATCTATCACTCCTTCCAGCTGTTGGCGTTTGGCGCGTTTTAATTCTTCTTTGTCAGTAAAAAAAATATCCCAGTGTTCCATGCTTATCAATTCCATGCTCATGCTGGCCAATTCGGCCACTTCGCTGGTGGGCGACTTAAATTCAACCAGGTCAAGATCTTTATCTAAAAAAGAATGTATTGCGTGACCTCCTTCATGTACCATAGTAACCAGATCGCGGTGCAAACCTACCGAGTTCATAAAAATAAAAGGCACATCGGTTTCGTACAGCGGATATTGATAGCCGCCGGGAGCCTTGCCAATTCTGCTTTCCAGATCGAGACGGTTAAGCTTTTGCATGGTTTTAATGCACTCGCCAAAAAACGGATCTATCTTATTAAAACAGGTAATTGTTTTTTCAATTAACTCTTGTGCACTTGCAAACGGTTTTAAAGGCGGCTTGCCTTCTTCATCCACCGCGGTATCCCAAGGACGGTAATCTTCCAGTTTTAATTTTTGTTTACGCTTTTTATCGTGTTCAATAATTAAAGGCACCGCATGTTGTTTTACCGATTCATGAAAATTTAAACAATCCTGCACCGTATAATCAAAACGGCCAAGTGACTGATGTTTGTAATCGCGGTAATTTTTAAAACCTGTGTTCACTGCAACCTGTTGGCGCAGTTGAATTAATTTGGTGAACAGCTCATTCAGCGCGTTTTCGTCCTGCCCTCTTCTCTCCTGAATTTTATAATATACTTCTTCGCGCACTTTTCGGTTCAGGTCTTTTAAATAAACAGAGGCTTTTTGCATGGTTATTTTTTCGCCGTTGTACTCAATACTTTGTGCGCCGTTAATTTCGCCGAATTGCTGTTCTAATTCCTGCAACTGCGTATTAAGCGGAATGTTTTTTTCGCGGAATAATTCAATAGCGTTTTTTACCGAACGTAAATAAATATCGTATCCTTGTTTAGTAAGTTGAGAAGTAAACGGAGTACCAATTAATTTTTTGTTCAGTTCATTCCCTATAGGTGCCATTTGTGGCTCAATGTTCTGCACAAAATCATTAAAGCTATTTCTCAATTCTGCGTTCGCAGTATCGCAGGTCATTTTAATATAGCGCCAGGCCATATTTTCGCTTACAACAGCGCCAAGTTCAGAACTATCCTTGAGCCATTTTTCAAGATCGGCAATTGAATTAATTTTTCGGGATTCAAGTTCATCAAAATACGGTTTTAATAATTCCCACGTTGTTACATTAAAATCGGGTTTTACAAAATGTCGCTGCATAAATTTTAAATATGAATGGTTGATCTTTTTCCTATGTTTTCGTAATTGGCTTTTACCCAGGTATCGCAGGCTTTGTAACCCATGTTCTTTAAATGCATTAAAAAATCCCAGGTGGTATTTAATTTGCTCGAAAGGTTAAGGTCGCCAAGAACCTTATCGGCACTTAAACAATGCAGATTTATTTTTTTCAATTTGCCGTTCATGGTAATTCCTTCGTCCACTAATGTATTAATAAATTCTAGGTTTTTTATTTCTAGGGCCAGCGAAGAATTAAAACTTATTTCGTTCACGCGATCTTTAATGTCTTCAATGTTCTCGGGCACTTTGGCAATGGCAAATGGATTTACTTTTACCAGTAAAATATCTTCGGTGCCTTCGGTATGTTCTGTAAGCGGGAACAGGGGCGGATTTCCCATGTAGCCGCCATCCCAATAAAATTCCCCATCAATTTCAACGGCTTTAAATAAATAGGGCAAACAAGCACTTGCTAAAATTGCTTTTGAAGTTATTTCGTGCGGACCAAAAACTTTTGCCTCGCAGGTTTTTACATTGGTGGCACACACAAATAATTTTGGCGGAGAAATTTTTCGCAGCTCTTCAAAATCGATCAGGTCGTTCAATATTTTTTCGAGGGGATTTATTCCCATAGGATTAAATTGCGATGGAGAAAGCGTTTCGGCGGTAACAGAAAAAAATTTGTATAAGGGCGAATAGTCCATGTTACCCGGGCTCATCATTTTATCTAACCACGTTGGTTGCAGCAAAGAAAGTTTTCCGGCTTCCGAAATGCGGTGCCAAAATTTTACCAATGTGTGTTTTGCTAAATTTCTTCCGCCTTTGCTTAAACCGTAAATGGTGCAAACGCCGTTCATTGCGCCGGCGCTGGTTCCGCAAATACCGTCAATTTCAATAGTAGGTTCATCCAACAACCTATCAATAACTCCCCAGGAATATGCACCATGAGCGCCGCCACCTTGCAGTGCCAGATCAATTTTTTTTACTTTTGACATAGATTAAACTGTGGGAATAAATTAAGAGAATAAAAAAGGCGCTTGAAACAGCGCCTTTTAAAAATAATGTAAATTTTATTTTTCCGCTTGGGTATCACCAACGTACATGCCGTTTCTGTAAACTGCCACCCTGGTTAAAATTCCGTTTTCGTTATAAAAATAAGCCTTCCCTTCAATAAAGTTATTGTCTTTAAAAACCCCATCTTTAGTTATTTGTTTATTTTTATTGTATAAAGTATGTTGTCCGTTTAACACCATTGGGCCCGAAGGTTTTTTATTTGCCTCATTTGGTGTTTCGTCTTTTGCAACAACCAATTTTGGCGCGTTTTCGGCAGGGATATCGGATTTTTTAGGTAGAGGTTTTTTAGGCTCGTAGATTTTTATAGATTCAACATCCACATTTCCTTCGGCGTAATTTTTCTCAGCTTTAATATCTCCATTCTCGTGATATTCTTTTATTAAGCCGCTTTCTTTACCATTGGCAAAATTACCTTCAATGGCAACTTGGCCGTTATCGTAATAATATTTTTGGGCACCTTCGCGTTTTCCGGCAGGGCTAAAAACAAATTCGTGCTGAACTTGTCCATTATCATAATACAATTTGTAGTTGCCCACCCAACGGTTCATTTTCCAATTACCTTCTTCACTTATTTTTCCATTTTCGTGATACATAATGGCATAACCATCCGGACGGCCATTGGTAAAGGTTAATTTGTTTTTCATATTATTATTGCAATAATACTCAACCCAAATTCCAATTTTACGATTATCGGCGTATTTGCCTTCTTCTATTTTTGCAGTAGGTGCATAACAAGTTCCGGGTTTATGTTTTCCCATAAGAACCCATTTGCCTTGCTTTTTACCATTAACATCTATTACATTAATGGTGTCGGTTCCTAGAACCTCAGATGATTGTGATTGAGCAAATGTTGCTCCACAAAGAGTTACTAATAAATATAAAAGTTTTTTCATCTTCAATCAAAGTTAAATATATTATTAATTAAGTGAAATTCTTTTAGCTCAGTTTTTGTTTTTTATCGATGAAGCCACTGATAATAAACCCGCTACATACTTTTACGCCCTAAATATGGAAAGGTTTCAAGAAAAGAGAATAAAATACTTTTTTTTATTTTTTTAAGAACGGAACCTTTGAAAGCACCGCCTTTATTGGCTTTTCGCGGATGATGATAAAGATCTCCTGCCCCGGTTTTGCCAATTCTGAGGCCACATAACCCATTCCAATTGCCTTATTTAAGGTTGGAGATTGTGTGCCGGAGGTCACTTTTCCGATGATTTTACCGGTTGAATCGGCTATTTGGTAGTCGTGGCGCGGTATTCCGCGGTCTATCATCTCAAAACCCATCAATTTTTTAGAAACCCCGTTTTTCTTCTGGTTTTCTATATTTTGTCTATTTGTAAAGTCTTTTGTGAATTTAGTGATCCATCCCAAGCCCGCTTCAATTGGCGAAGTTGTATCATCAATATCATTTCCATACAAACAAAAACCCATCTCTAATCTTAGTGTATCCCTTGCCCCAAGGCCAATTGGTTTTATGTTAAATTCTTTTCCGGCCTCAAAAATAGCATCCCACATTTTTTCGGCATCGCTGTTCATCACATAGATCTCGAAGCCGCCGGCGCCCGTATAGCCTGTGTTTGAGATGATAACGTTATCCAAGCCCGCCATTTTACCCATTGTAAATGAGTAATATTCCATTGAAGAAAGGTCAACTGAAGTTAGCTTTTGCAATACATTAATGGCTTTTGGCCCCTGAACAGCCAGTAAACTCATGTCATCACTCATATCAACCATTTCAACCCCGTAAGTATTGTATTTTTTGATCCAGTCCCAGTCTTTTTTAATATTTGAAGCGTTTACCACCAAATAATATTCGTCTTCTTTCCACCTGTAAACAAGCAGATCATCCACAATACCACCTTTTTCGTTGGGCAAACAAGAATATTGCACTTTACCGTCCACCAAAACAGAAGCATCGTTTGATGTTACCTGCTGAATAAGGTCTAAAGCTTTTGGGCCTTTTAAGCGAAATTCGCCCATATGGCTCACATCAAAAACTCCAACGCCGTTACGCACTATTGCATGCTCTTCGTTAAGTCCGGTATATGAAACAGGCATATTATAGCCTGCAAAGGGCACCATTTTGGCACCAAGTGCAATGTGTTTATTTGTAAGAGCTGTGTTTTTCATTTGTGATAAAGTAGCTTCCATATTAATTTAATTAGAGGGAATAAATTTAAATAATAAACCCGGATATTCATTACGAAAATCCGGGTTTATTTAGAATCAGTCAAAAAACTTTTTTTACTTTTTTGGGCGCCCCCGCCTTCATCAAAAAATTTCGGCGGGCAGGCGGGCGGGCTGTCGCTACTCGCTTTTTTTACTGCGCTCCGCTTCGTAAAAAAGAGCTCAAACATGTCGCTCCATCCCTGGCGCAACTCTCCGTAAGTTAAACAGTTCTCAAATTATTTTAAATCCTAAATCAAATCCGTGCAAATCAATTAAACATTTTCAATTACCATAGCGCTTGCGCCACCACCGCCATTACAAATGCCGGCAGCACCGTATTTGGAATTATTTTGTTTTAAAACATTTATTAATGTTACAATAATACGCGCTCCGCTGCAGCCTAATGGATGGCCAAGAGAAACCGCACCGCCATTTACATTTACTTTTGATGCATCTAAATTCATTAATTTAATGTTTGCCAAACCAACTACGCTGAACGCTTCGTTCAATTCAAAATAATTTATGTCGCCCATTTTTAAGCCTGCTTTAGCAACAGCTTTTGGCACCGCTAAACTTGGGGTTGTGGTAAACCACTCCGGCGCTTGTTCAGCATCGGCAAATGCTTTTATTTTAGCAAGGGGTTTAATGCCCAATGCATCGGCTTTTTCTTTACTCATCAATACCAATGCTGCTGCGCCATCATTCATGCTGCTGGCGTTTGCAGCGGTTACTGAACCATCTTTTTGAAACACCGGTTTTAATGCAGGGATCTTTTCAAAATTCACATTTTTATATTCTTCGTCCTCTGCAAAAACAACATCACCTTTTTTTGTTTTTACTGTAACAGGAATTACTTCCTCTTTAAATTTTCCTGCGGTCCACGCCGCTGCCGAACGTTTGTACGATTCTATTGCAAAGGCATCTTGTTCTTCGCGGGTAAATTTCATGTCCTTTGCGCAAAGTTCTGCGCAATTTCCCATGGGTACATTGCCATAAACATCGGTTAATCCGTCTTTAGCCAAACCATCAATTAATTGCGCGTTGCCATATTTTGCTCCCCAACGTGTAGCGTCAGAATAAAAAGGAACAGAGCTCATGTTTTCCATTCCGCCTGCAACAACAATGTCGTTATCGCCCAACATAATACTTTGTGCCGCAAGCGCGATCGATTTCATACCACTTGCGCAAACTTTATTTACAGTGGTTGCAATTACGTTATCGGGTAAGCCCGCAAATTTTGATGCCTGGCGCGCCGGTGCCTGACCTAAGTTGGCTTGCAATACAGAACCCATATAAACTTCCTGCACCAATTTTGGATCTAATTTTATTTTTTCGAGAGCGGCTTTAATTGCGGCCGCGCCTAATTGAGTTGCCGAAACAGACGCTAATGCTCCGCCAAATGAGCCCATGGCAGTGCGAACCGCCGATACTATATATACTTCTTTCATATGTTGAATGTGTTTAAAACGGGCTAAATTTAGGTATAATTTCCCGCAGATTACACAGATAAGCGCAGATTTTATTTTAAATTAGCATTAGTCTTTTTAATGCGTTAACCATCTTTTGGTTAGGTGATTAGATAAAATACTTATTTTTAAAAAATGGAAGAAAATGATATCTCATATATTATAAGGGGTGCAATATTTGAAGTTTATAATACTCTTGGTCCCGGATTATTTGAATCTGTTTACGTTGCCGCATTATGTTTTGAACTTGAGCAAAACGGACTCCAAATAAAAAGGGAAGTTGGCTTGCCTGCAATATATAAAAGTGAAAAACTTGACCTTGGATTTAGAATAGACATTTTGGTGAATAACAAAGTGCTTATAGAAGTAAAATCAATTGAAAGCATTTTAAATTTACACCATAAGCAAGTGATAACCTATTTGAAATTAAGTAATTTAAAGTTAGGTTTATTAGTTAACTTTAATTGCGATAACATTAGTGATAATATTTTTAGAAAAGTAAATAATTTATAGTCTTAAACACAGATTTGAGTCCCCTATTTTTAAAAATAATCTGCGAAGATCCGCGCCATCTGCGGGAAATATAATATGCAAGGAACGGTTATAAAATCTACAGGAAGTAATTACTCGGTTCGGGCCGAAGGAAAAATTTATAACTGTAAATTAAAAGGAAAAATAAGGTTGGACGATAGGAAAACAACCAATCCTGTTTCGGTGGGTGATACGGTGGATATTGTTTTGGAAAACGACGATGCAATGATCGTAAACATTCATCCCCGAAAAAATTACATCATCCGCAAATCTATTAACCTCAGCAAACAAGCGCATATTATTGCCAGTAATTTAGATCAGGCTGTTTTAATTGCCACGCTTGTTTCGCCACGAACAAGTTTGGGATTTATTGACCGCTTTTTAATTACGGCTGAAGCATACGGAATTCCCGCAAAAATAATTTTTAATAAAAGCGATTTGCTGAACAAAGAATTATTGGCCATACAACAGCAGACGATTGATCTGTATGAAAAAATTGGTTACGAATGCTTTACGGTGAGCAGTTTTGATAAAACACAAATTGAAAAATTAAAAAGTGTTTTTAAAGATAAAAGAACTTTAATTGCCGGACATTCGGGTGTTGGTAAATCTACTTTTATTAACGCTCTCGAACCGGGATTAAATATTAAAACCGGAGAAATTTCGGCGGCGCATTCAAAAGGCACGCACACCACAACTTTTGCCGAACTGCATCCGCTGAGTTTTGGCGGCGATATTATTGACTCGCCGGGTATAAAAGAATTGGGTTTGGTTGAAATGAAAAAAGAAGAAGTAGGACATTATTTTCCTGAGATAAGAGCCAGGATGAACGATTGTAAATTTAATAATTGCATACATGTGAACGAACCAAAATGTGCGGTGTTAGAAGCTGTAAAGAGCGGAGAAATAAGCGAAGAGCGTTATGTAAGTTATTTAGGAATTTTGAGCGGAGAAGAAATGGATTGGAAGGAATGGGAGATACGATAAGTTGAAAGTTTAGGGTTGAGAGTTTTTTAAATACTCCACCAATTTTTTTACAGCAATTGCTCTGTGGCTGATTGAATTTTTTACCTCAGCGCCCAGCTCCGCAAAAGTGCTGCGATAGCCTTGAGGAATAAATAAAGGGTCGTAACCAAAACCGGTATTTCCTCTGGGTTCAAAGGCAATGGTGCCTTTTATTTCACCTTCAAAATAATGTACTTGTCCGTTTAAGATGAGCGTTATGATCGTTACAAATTTTGCTTTACGGTTTGTTTTTGTGTTAAGTTCCTGTAACAATTTTTTGTTGTTGGCATCATCGTTTTTTGGTGTGCCCGCATAACGTGCGCTGTAAACGCCGGGCGCGTTGTTCAAAGCTTCTACTTCCAAACCGCTGTCGTCGGCAAAAACAGAAGTGTTTTTATTTTTCAAAAAATCAATAACAAAGTTCGCTTTCAGAAAAGAATTTTCTTTTATCGTTGTTCCGGGTTCGGGAATTTCTTGTGTAATGCCAACATCCTGTAATCCCTGTAAAACAATATTTGAGGGCATTAAAGCACTGATCTCTTTTATTTTATTTTTATTGGAGGAGGCGAAGATGAGATTCATGGAACGTGAATTATTATGGAACGCAGATTATTATGATAGTTAAGATTAAATAAGATCTTATTTGAGCTCTAAATTAAAAATCATACCTAATCATAAAAGTCAGCGTCATCAGCGTTCCATCATTTCCGCAATTCAAAGTTTTGTCCAAGATAAACTTTACGAACCTGTTCATCATTTGCAAGATCCTCTGCGCTGCCCGATTTTATTACACTGCCCGAAAAGAGCAAATAAGCCCTATCCACAATACTTAATGTTTCGTGTACGTTATGATCGGTAATTAAAATGCCGATGTTTTTTTCTTTTAATTTTTTTACAACGTTCTGAATATCTTCCACCGCAATTGGATCAACCCCGGCAAATGGTTCGTCCAACAAAATAAATTTAGGATCGGTGGCTAATGCCCTTGCAATTTCTGTTCTTCTTCTTTCGCCCCCGCTTAATTGATCGCCCAAATTTTTTCGCACATGCTGCAAGCCAAATTCATCCAGCAAAGCTTCGGTTTTAAATTCCTGTTCCTTTTTAGTAAGCTTGGTCATTTCGAGCACCGCCAGAATATTATCTTCAATACTTAATTTACGAAACACCGATGCTTCCTGCGGCAAATAACCAATGCCCAATTGCGCGCGGCGGTACATGGGTTCTTTGGTAATATCCAGATCATCCAGAAAAATTTTTCCGCTGTTTGGTTTTATCATTCCCACGATCATATAGAACGAAGTTGTTTTACCTGCGCCATTGGGGCCAAGCAAGCCAACAATTTCGCCTTGCTCAACCTTTACCGAAACGTTGTTTGCAACCGTTCGGCTTTTGTATTTTTTTATTAGGTTTTCGCTTCGTAAGATCATTTAACCAAAGGTAATCAGATTTTTTTAAAGAGAAGCCCATGTGTACTACGTAATCTCCAAAAAAAGTTAAGCAACCGCTTCAAAATTTACAACGCCAATTGAAAGCCGAATTTAAATCCAAAATTATCAATTGCCTTTGGTAATTGGTAATTCAAACGCCAAAAAGCGTCGATCCTGAAGATCTTGAAAATGTTTTCGATGCCGGCACTCGCTTCAACATACGGCCCTTTGTTTAAAGCAGATAATGAGCTTGGAAATATTAATGTTTTTCTGTTGAGCTCGTTTACGGTGCCCCAAACGCCTTTAACGGTAACCACTTCGCGCCATTTTAATTTTCGCAACAATGGAATTTTATTAAAAAACAATCCTTCGAAATGATGAAAAATTGCAGCCGAAACAAATTGGTCGCTCGCAAATTCGTAATACTTCATCATATTAAAAGCCATGTAATCGTAAATGTATGTTTGGTTACCGCCATGTAATTCCATCAAAGGATAAGGCACAGCGCCCCAAATTTTTCCGCCCTCAACAACATAATCCGTGTACCCTAAAATGGGGGCAACCCGAATTCGATCACTTACATTCACCGTTAATTTATGATAATCGTACTCGCCTTTAAACGCGTTTTGCAAAGACTTGGAATACGTTATTTGAAGAATAGGATACTTGGTTCCTAAGAACGCTCTATTAAAGCCTTCGCCAATATATTTTTCTTTCCAGGCAAATCTTATATTTACACGTGCCTCTGTATTTACAACACTTTCCTTTTCCCCAACAGAACCATCTTTTTTGTAATACAAATATTTATTACTTCCCACGGGTGTAAAGGATCTGCCAATTAAAAATAGTTTTGTAATAAGTCCGGGAAACCATTCCCGTTCATAATACGCTTCCGTTTTATCTACCCGAGTTAAATTTGTAAGTGGCGTGGCTCTTAAAAAAGAAGCCAAAACATTATCCTGCGAAAATCCGTTACTACTTTGCCCTAATATTTCATAATCACTTTTGTAATCCATGCCGATCAATTGCCGGTGCGGTTTTTTGGTTAAAAAAGTTTTAAACCCAATGGAATACTTCCACTTTTCATCTAAAATACCATAAGCTAAATAGCCATTAAGTTGGTACCATCTGCTAAAAACATTACTCGTTCGCATACCAAAACGTAATCTTAAGCCCTCCACCCGATTGTAAGAAACCATATTAAAATATGGCCCAATCTCAAAACTATTTACCTTTTTATAACCTGCTACTATTAAATAAAAAATATCGACCCAGGTTTTATAGATCGGTAATGATTGAATAGTATCTATCATTTTAAATATTTTTTTTTCTCTTAGCGTTAAGCTGTCGTGCCTGTTTTGTGCCCAAAATTCGTCCGATTTTTTTGTTGCACTATCGTTAACAATAATTTCATTTGAGAAACCGTAAAATATATCCGGCTTAGGTTTATTAAGCGTTATTTTTTTATAAGATGTTGTTTTTCTTCCGTAAAACCCAATTGCTTTTTTAGTTGGTGCAAAATCAATTACCAATCGGTCTTTAGTTAAAAACCAAACACTGTCGTTATAAGTAAATTCTTGAATAATGTTTACCCGGTTTATAAAGTTAATGTTGGCATCTTTTGGCAAACTCATTTCTATTCGTTTTATTCCCCAGGTTGTATCGGCAATCCACATGTTTCCGGTAAAACTAAGCTCTTGTGTGCGCTTTGGTTTAAAACGGATGTGGTAAATGTATTTGTCCCCTTCAAAAGCACTATCCTCCAAATAATATTTGTAATAAAACAAGCCGTTATCGCTTATAGGGCTCGGCATTTGTTTATTAAAAACTAAAATATTGTTCTCAAAAACATTAATGTTCTGATACATATCTCCCAAAACCTGCGACACGCTTGAGTTTTCGATCCCGGTCATTTTTGAAGCAGACACCACTTCTTTTTTACGGGTAGGATGTTTTTTGTAATAGAATTGCGAAAGATTTTCAACAATAAAAAACGGAAGGGAGGGTTTCTCGCCGCTGTTGCTACTATCTACATTATTGAAAATAAAACTTATTGGTTTCAGGATTTTTTTTTCGCGCATTTCTTTGGGTATGCGATTTAGATCAAACTCTAATTTGTTGTACGTTTCATAATCAAAAGCCTCTAGGCTGTTTCTGTTATTTACACTTTTTCTTTTAATGCAATTTTTTACGATCCGGTGAGCGGGATTTTCTCCGGCCTTAACAACCACTTCCTCCAAAATTAACCCGCCCACATCTTCCATAGCAATATTAATTACCTGCGTTTGCAAATTTTTATTTATCGCTTTTGCAATTCTTTTATACCCCACGTATGAGGCTATTAGGGAGTCGCCATGAGTGTTTGTTTTTATTACAAAGTTTCCGTCAAAATCTGACTGCGCACCCACATTAGTTCCTTTTATAATTACGGGCACAAATGGCAAGGCTTCTTTATTTCCGGAGGCAAAAATTTTTCCGGTAATGGTGTATTGGCCGAATACATAAAAATTAAAAGTAAAAAAGAAAAGAAGAGTGGCTGTGTGTTTATTTACTAAAAAGCCCAAGATCGCATTGCTTATGAGTGAGAAACGTTTTAACATGCAGTTTTAGTGGGTAAAAGTTTTGCAAAAGTTATCTCTTTTGTTTTTAAAACTTATTTCTTGTTCTCTTCTACAGAAACCTGTGTAAAATCAAAATACCGCAAGGCATTTGATTGGAAGTTTTTTAGCCGGCTTGAAATTAAACGGCAATTGCTATCGTACCAAAGTGGAATTAAGGGCGCATCGTTCACTAAAATTTGTTCAGCCTTTAAAAAATACACCGATGAACTATCGCGGCTTAACGCATCCCTTCCCAATTTATAATATTTATCAAACTCGGCATTTTTATATTTAATGGTGTTTGGATAAGCCATGTGGCTGGTATCGGAGGTTACAGGCTCTCCGTAAAAAACAGATAAAAATGATTCGGGGCTTGGATAATCCGCCATCCATCCATCGCGGTACATATCGCCTTTGCCTTTAACCTGCAAATAAAATTTTTCGGCATTGGGTAGTGATTCAAATGTAACATTTACGTTGATGTTGTTTTTTAACTGCTTTTGTATTTCGCCTGCAACGGTGTTGTTACGCGTATTTCCCGCATTTACAAACAGCTGAATTTCGGGTAATCCTTTACCATCGGGGTATCCGGCTTCTTTCAATAATTTTTTTGCTTTTGGTATATCAAGGCTATAACCAACAATTGAATTTGATTTGTAGAATGAAAATGATGGTGGAACAATGCCGTTAACAGCCGGGCCGTGGGCTTGGCCAAACAATACGCGTTCAATTATTCTATCTCTGTCAATAGCATAATTAATTGCCTGGCGTAATTTTTTATTGTTGAACGGCGGTTTATTTACATTAAAAAGATAGTATGACGAAAGCATTTCGGGGCGCTGATCAATAATTGAAACGGGCGGATTGCCTTTAAACGACTTAATGTTTTCTTCCACTAATTGTTTTAACTGGTTGTTTGGCACCGAAGTGATAAGATCGAATCTACCGCTTTTAAAACCCATTAAAGCCTCTTCAGAAGAAGCCACTATCTCAATAATAAGCGAATCAATGTAGGGCAGTGATTTTCCGGCCTTATCTTTACCATAATAATTTACGTTTTTGTAAAGGGCAATGTGTTTTTTGGTAGATGCTTTTTCATCTAACACAAAAGGGCCAATACCTACGTTTGTGTTTTCTTTTGAAGCTTCGTATGCAGTTTGATTGATAATGGCGGCAACCGGATTAGCCAAAATTTCGAGAAAAATGTGCGGAGAGTTCAATAACTCAACAGAAAAAGTATAATCATCAATTATTTTAAGCCCTTTAAGCTCTTGTTTTTCGGGTTTTGTGCTGGCAATGTAAAATTCGTTTGCGCCCACTAAACGGTCTTTACAAACCGTTTGAAAGTGAAGGTTTGTTGGCCTGTCGGTACAAAGCAATTCAAAAGTGAATTTGATGTCTTTTGTGGTTAATTCGATCGATTTATCGATTAAAGCGCCCGCATTTTGAAATTTTACCCCTTTTCTTAAGAAAAACGTGATCTTTTTGCCATCCGGTGAAATATCCCATTTTTCGGCCAAACCCGGCATTATACTAAGATCTTTAGGGTTAATTCGAACCAACCCCTCGTGAATTTGAGAAGCGATAAGCCCTTCAACAGCATTTGTGAGTTTATGCGGAAAAATGCTGGTTGGTGCGGTAACTTCAGCTATTCTTATCACTTTATTCCCTGCCGAGCCAGAGCCATCCGCACTGTCGGTAGATTTATCCCCTCCGCCCCTGCAAGAGGCCAAAGCTGCCACAATTACCAAAAAAAACAGCCTGAGAAGGGAAAGACGCATAATATAGTTTATTAATTAACAAAACTACCAATTTAAGTCCAAATAAAAAGTAATTTTAATGAAAATATATTTTGTAATTCAAAAATATCGTTATAATATTGCAACGCTAAAGATTTTAGTTTTTGATGAAAAAATTTGTCTTATATCTCTTTTTACTACTTGCAGCTGTTAATCAAATTAAGGCTCAGGGCGGTGTAATTATCCTTGAAGGTAACTATCAGGGCAAGAATCTTTACATTCAAAATCCATTCGGAAGCGGTGGTGTAGGTTTTTGTGTAACTGAGGTTAAAGTTAACGGCAACATTACAACAGATGAGATTAACTCAAGCGCTTTTGAAATTGATATGAAGCCGCACAAGCTGAATATTGGAGATAAATTAGAAATTAAAATCTTCCATAAAGAAGACTGTAAACCAAAAATATTAAATCCCGAAGTATTAAAACCAAAAAGTACGTTTGAAGTTGTTAGCATGACAGCGGATAAGGAAGGTACTGTTAAATGGACCACAAAATCAGAAACCGGTAAATTAGCTTTTGCGGTTGAACAATTTAGATGGAACAAATGGGTAAAGGTTGGCGAAGTTGAAGGTAACGGAACCCCAACCAGTAACGATTATTCTTTTAAAGTAGCGCCGGTGAGCGGTAAAAATCAAGTACGCGTTCGTCAAACAGATTACAGCGGTCAGCCTCGTTTAAGCAAGCCGGCCGAGTTTGTAAGCGAAATGCCTGAAGTTGACTACGCCCCTATTAAAGCTAGTAAGGATATTAATTTTTTCCAAAAAGGAAAAACTGATAAGGCCATTGAAACTATGTACGAGATCTTTGATCAATACGGAAACGTGGTTAAAAAAGGATTTGGAAGCAAAGTAGATGTAAGTAATTTGCCTAAAGGGGGTTACTTCTTAAACTTTGATAATAAAATGGGTGAGTTTGTAAAAAAATAAAAACTTTCTTATACGATCTTAAAACCCCCTCCAAAAAAGGGGGTTTTTATTTTGTAATAAGAGGCTGTTTAAATAACTTTGAGTTTAATATGTATTCAATTACCATAAACGAAAACGCAACGGTTAAAACCGATATTACAATTAACAGCAATAATTTTGAAGGCTCTTTAAATGGTAAAGCAGTAAACGGAAGTTTTATTAAAATAAATGAGTACCAATTTCATTTGATCTACAAAAACGCTTCGTATAACGTAGATGTAATTAAACTGAACGCCGAAGAAAAAACTCTCGTAATAAAAATTAATTCGGTGCGCTTTAATTTAAAGTTAAAAGATAAATACGATGAGTTGTTGCACAGTTTAGGTTTGGATAATTTAGCAACGAAAAAAGTAAGCGATGTAAAAGCACCAATGCCCGGTATGGTTTTACAAATTTTAGTAACGGAAGGCACCGAAGTTAAAAAAGGTGACGCGCTTATTATTTTGGAAGCCATGAAAATGGAAAACATTTTAAAAAGCCCGAGCGATGGAACTATCAAAAAAATAATAGCCAACAAAGGAAGAGCGGTTGAAAAAAATGAGATCTTAATTCAGTTTTAAAAAATGAGCGGCAGAAGAAATTTTCTAAAAAAAAGCGCCTTGCTTACTTTAGCGGGATTAGGCACAACCCTTATTGGAAAAGAAAAACTAAACACGGTTGAAGAATTATTATTAAAGGCTGGCGAAGGAAATAAATTTACTTTGCCCCTATTGCCCTATGCGTATGATGCGCTGGAGCCGTTTATTGATAAGCAAACGATGGAGATCCATCACGATAAGCACCACCAGGCTTACGTAAATAAATTAAACGAAACGCCCTCTACAAATATTGATTACACGGCAAGTGACGCAGTAAAATGTACGCATATTGATAAATCAACTACGGCAGTGATAAGAAATAATTTGGGCGGACATTATAACCACAGTTTATTCTGGCAATTATTAAAACCTAACGCCGATGCAAAAACAAATTTGCCGGCAGAAAAATTAGCCGACGCAATAAAAAAAGATTTTAAGTCGTTTGATGAATTTAAAAAAGAATTTTCTGAAAAGGCATTAAAATTATTTGGCAGCGGCTGGTGCTGGTTAATTTTGCAAGGCGATAAATTAAAAATTGTTACCACACCCAATCAGGATAATCCGTTAATGAATTTAGATGGAGAAAAAGGAAAAATAATTATGGCGCTGGATGTGTGGGAACACGCTTATTATTTAAAATACCAAAACAAACGTGTTGATTATATTGCCAATTGGTGGAGCGTGGCGAATTGGGAAAAAGCGGATCAATTATTCGCCGCCAAATAATTGCCGCGGATTACACAGATTTACATAGCAAAAATTTATATTTATCATTAAACAATCTGCGAAAATCAGCGTTATCTGCGGGAAACAAAAAATATGACCCACAAAAATTTTAAAAATATTGATAAAGTAACTTACGGCCGCGGATCTTTTTCGCAGTTAAGTGAAACGATAGAACCCGTAAGAAAAGAAAATAAAAATTATTTTGTTTTTATTGTCGATAATTATTTTAAAGAAAAACCGCTCAGCAATAAACTTCAAAACAAAGCAGAAGACCTTGTTTATTTTATTGACGTTGATCCTTACGAACCAACTACACAGCAGATAGATGAACTGCGCAACGAGATCCTCGCAAAAAAAGGTTTACCCAGTGGCATTGTTGGAATTGGCGGCGGAAGTATTATGGATATTGCAAAGGCTTTATCGTTAATGCTTACCAACGAAGGTTCTTCAACTTTATACCAAGGATTAAATTTAATTAAGAAACCCGGCATTTATCATTTGGGTGTACCAACCATTAGCGGTACAGGCGCTGAGGTATCAATGACAGCCGTTCTTACAGGCCCTGAAAAAAAATTAGGATTAAAATGCGATTGGACCGTTTTTAATCAGGTTATTTTAGATCCCGAATTAATTTCGTCGGTGCCAAAAGACTGGTGGTTTTACACCGGTATGGACACATATATTCATTGTATTGAATCGCACAACGGCATTCGTAACAATGCGTTTAGTTTGGCGTACGGCGATCAGGCACTGCACTTATGCAGAGAAGTATATTTGAACGAAGGCTCGGGGCAAACACCCGGCAACGATGATAAATTGATGGTGGCATCGTTAATGGGCGGTTTAAGTTTAACCTACAGCGAGGTGGGCGTTTGCCACGCCATTAGTTATGGTTTATCAAAAATACTTGGTACAAGGCATTGCTACGCTAATTGCATTATTTTTCAGCACCTCGAAGATATTTATCCGAAAGGTGTTGGCGAATTTAAACAGATGCTTAAAAAACACAACATTGTCTTGCCTCAAAATTTAAGTAAAGACTGGGATGATGACACCATAAACAAGATGGCAACAGTAAGTTATAATTTACCATTTATGTGGAACCATGCTTTTGGCGATAACTACAAGGAGGTTGCCACAATGGATTATATTAAAGGCTTATTCAAAAGGCTGTAAGTGAAAAAGGCGGAAATAAAAATTCCGCCTTCTGTTTTTCAAATAAAATATCTTATTTACAAATGATCAGCTTCGAATTATAATTTGCATTTCCTGAAATTATTTTTACAAAATAGGTGCCGTTTGAAAGTTGAGTGAGGTTTATTTTTTTATTGATTGTTCCTCTCAGATCTGTTTCGGTTGCTTTGTAAACTTCTTGTCCTACCAAATTAACTATTTTTATTTCTGCGCTTTTTTCCTGCAATCCGTTTACAGTAAACTCAAACTCACCGTTGTTAGGATTTGGAAATAATCCAACACTCAACTGTTCGGCCGAATTATTTTTAATTGTAGTTATTAAAGGGTTTATTACATTAATTTGAGATATTGCACTTGACTCAGACGAACCGCTTGTTTTCCAGATATTAAAATTGTTTGTGCAAAAAGATGCTGTAGCCCCGCAAAGAACTGTTGTGCTTACACAAATATTATAAAATCCTGCAGCAGAATAGGTATGCGACGGAAATAAAGCAAGGGTATTTGAACCGTCGCCCCAACTCCAGTTTGCCGCTATGGTAAAGGGGGAATAACTTGGAAAAGCGTCCCAAACAATTGCAGGCAGTGCCGGTAAATTTTTTGTAAGTGTATAAGTAACACTTGCTGAACAAGGCGTGGTATTTGTTATTGCTACTACCGCAGAAGTAGAGCTGGAACAAACCGGAGTTACATTAGAAATTGAAAGAGATACATTATAGTTGCCATTAATTGAATACGTATGCGCAACATTTGG